>JBDTIC010000173.1:0-23831 GCA_039936595.1 Ginsengibacter sp.
GGGCATTCTCGGGATTTCTTTACCTTATGCAATACCGCGAGTTGATTTACGAGATTTATGAAGAAGTATGTGGTTCACGCCTTACCACAAACATGGGACGTATTGGAGGGTTTGAAAGAAACTTTACAAACCAGGCTTTTGATAAACTGGAGAAGTTTATGAAAGAATGGCCACCGGTTTTAGAAGAATTTAATAACCTGTTTATACGAAACAGAATCTTTATGGACCGCACCAAAGGAGTAGGTCCTATCTCCGCGGAACGTGCCTTGAACTATGGGTTTACAGGACCTAATCTTCGTGCCGCGGGAGTTGATTATGATGTAAGAATTCATACACCATATAGTAGTTATGAAGATTTTAATTTTAACATTCCGGTCGGCACTACCGGCGATTGTTACGATCGCTTTTTAGTACGTGACCAGGAGATGTGGCAAAGTATGGAAATTATTAAACAGGCTTATCAAAAAGTCCAGGAATTTAGAGGCGCTGAAAGTGAAGTATTTCATGCAGATGTTCCTGATTTTTATTTGCCTGATAAAAAAGATGTTTATACAAAAATGGAAGCGCTCATTTATCACTTTAAAATAATAATGGGCGAAACAAAATTGCCTGCGGGGGAAATTTATTCGGCGGTAGAGGGAGCCAATGGTGAACTTGGGTTTTATTTGATTACAGATGGCGGACGTTCACCTTATCGGCTTCATTTTAGAAGGCCATGTTTTATATATTATCAGGCTTATTCAGAATTGACAAAGGGGCAGTTGTTGAGCGACGCAATTATTACCATGAGTAGTTTAAATTTAATAGCAGGTGAGCTGGATGCCTGAGAAAAATAGGCTCGATAACCTGGAGTAAAAATAATTAGTTATAAAGTAAGTTTTGAAATTGTCACAGTTAATTTTTATTGGATATAATGATTT
The DNA here is from genome assembly GCA_039936595.1 of Ginsengibacter sp. GTDB lineage: Bacteria > Bacteroidota > Bacteroidia > Chitinophagales > Chitinophagaceae > Ginsengibacter. The sequence goes on from JBDTIC010000173.1 coordinate 921, forward strand.
GCTAATTGTAAAAAAAGCAGAGAAACCGCAAAATACTGCTGATGTATATACATTCACAAAAAGAAATAGGTAAAGTAAATGAGCGAACAGTTTTCACAGGAAAAATTAGATAAAGTAAAGGAACTCATAAGTCATTATCCGGAAGGCAAACACAAAAGTGCTTTACTGGGAGTATTACATTTAGCCGAAGAAGAATTTGGATGGCTTAGTGTAAATGCGATGGACTACGTTGCATCCTTATTAAAACTTCAGCCTATTGAAGTGTATGAAGTCGCTTCATTTTATACCATGTTCACTTTAAAGCCTGTTGGAAAATATGTATTTGAAGTTTGCCAAACTGGCCCCTGCATGTTGAGAGGGAGTGACCAGATAATTGACTATATTAAACAGAAACTAAAAATAGGAGTAGGCGAAACCACGGAAGATGGTATGTTTACTCTAAAAACTGTAGAATGTCTTGGAGCCTGCGGCTATGCACCAATGATGCAGATGGGGAAGTTTTATAAAGAACATTTAACACCCGAAAGAGTAGATCAGATAATTGAAGAATGTAGAACTAGCAGCGCAAAAAATAATTAATTATTAATTATGGATGCAATTATACCTTATTTAACTTTTAATGGAAACGCTTCGGAAGCACTTGAATTCTATAGTAAAGCACTAAATGGCGAAGTAGTATTTAAGCAAACGTTCGGCGAATCAGCGATGGAGTCGTCGGAAAGTCTGAAAGATAAGATAATGCATGCCAGTTTTAGAGCGGGTGATTTAAACTTTTTGGTATCAGATGGAATGCAAGATCAGGAGGTATCCGGAGGCAATAATTTAAGTTTGTCATTAGATTTTAAAGACTTGGATGAAATCAATAAAAGATTTGGTGCGTTATCAGAAGGGGGAAAAATAACAATGAAATTGCAGGACACCTTTTGGGGAGCAAGGTTTGGAATGCTTACAGATAAATATGGATTTAACTGGATGTTCAATCATGATTATAAGAAGTAAATTTTTTTTAAGTGCAGAATATGTCAAAAAAAATACTATTAGATAAAATAAATATTCCGGGTATAAAAAGCTTTCAGGTATATCGCCGCGAAGGTGGTTATCAAAGTGTAGAAAAAGCTTTGAAAATGCAAACCAGCGATATTGTGGATGAAGTAAAAAAAAGCGGATTACGAGGCCGTGGTGGCGCAGGCTTTCCTACAGGCTTAAAATGGAGTTTTCTGGCAAAGCCTGAAGGAGTGGCCCGTTACCTCGTTTGCAACGCAGATGAAAGTGAGCCCGGAACCTTTAAAGATCGTTATTTGATGGAGTTCATTCCGCATCTCTTGATTGAAGGAATGATAGTTTCCGCTTTTGCTTTGGGGAGTAATGTCTCTTACATATACATCCGCGGTGAGTACGATTGGGTGGCAGATATTCTTCAGGAAGCAATTGATGAAGCAAAGCAAAATGGTTTTATTGGGACAAATATTTTAGGGAGCGGGTTCGATTGCGAAATATATCTTTATCGGGGTGCAGGAGCTTATATCTGTGGTGAAGAGACTGCGTTATTAGAAAGCCTGGAAGGCAAAAGAGGATTGCCAAGAATTAAGCCACCATTCCCTGCTGTAAAAGGGGTTTGGGGATGCCCAACCGTTGTAAACAATGTAGAAACGATTTGCGCGGTAGTTCCTATCATCAATGAAGGTGGAGAAGCCTATTCAAAAATTGGGATAGGAAAGTCTACCGGCACCAAATTAATTTCAGCCTGCGGCAATATTAATAAGCCCGGAGTGTATGAAATAGATATGACTATTTCTGTTGAAGAATTTATTTACAGTGATGAATATTGTGGAGGTATTGCAAATGGAAAACGATTGAAAGCCTGTATTCCCGGCGGTTCATCAGTTCCTATTTTGCCTGCTAATCTCCTATTGAAAACAGCTAAGGGTGAGCCAAGATTGATGAATTATGAAAGTCTTGCAGATGGCGGTTTTATTACCGGAAGTTCTATGGGGTCTGGTGGTTTTATCGTTTTGGATGAAGACCAGTGTATTGTCCGGCATACTTACACTATTTCAAGGTTCTATCATCATGAAAGTTGTGGCCAGTGCTCTCCTTGCCGTGAAGGAACCGGATGGATGGAAAAGATATTTCACAACATTGAATATGGAAAAGGGAAAATGAAGGATATAGACCTTCTTTGGGATGTGCAGCGGAGAATCGAAGGAAATACAATCTGTCCTTTCGGAGATGCTGCGGCATGGCCTGTAGCTGCTGCAATCAGGCATTTCAGAGATGAGTTTGAATGGCATATTTTGAATCCGGAAGAATGTTTGGTAAGAAACTATGGGTTGGCGCATTATGCAGATCCTTTGGAAGTCGCGGAAACAGCATAAAGAAATAGATGCAGAAGATAGATAACATAGAGACAAAAAATTTCAAATCTATACGCCATCAGAAGATTGACCGTAGATTTAATTTGAAAAAATAGTAAAATGCCTGACGAACAAGAACAATTATTTACAGTAACCATAGATAATATTACAATAGAGGTGCCTAAAGGAACTACTATTTTAAATGCTGCACGCCAGATAGGCCCCGAAGTAGCTCCGCCAACTATGTGTTATTATAGCTCACTGGAAGGCAGTGGTGGCAAGTGCCGTACGTGCCTGGTGGAAGTCGCCGCCGGCTCTACCAAAGACCCAAGGCCTATGCCTAAGTTGGTTGCATCATGCCGAACAGAAGTGATGGACGGAATGATTGTAAAAAACATTACCAGTGAAAGAGCGCTCGATGCAAGGAAAGGAATAGTAGAATATTTGTTGATTAATCATCCTTTGGATTGTCCTATCTGCGACCAGGCAGGCGAATGCTATTTGCAGGATCTTAGTTATGATCACGGTACAGTAGGTACCCGTTATGAATTTAAGAGAAGAACATTTGTAAGAGAAGATATAGGTCCATATATACAGCTACACATGACACGATGTATTTTATGTTATCGTTGTTTAATGGTTGCTGATCAGCTCACTGATTCCCGCAGCCAGGGGATTTTGCTGAGGGGTGATGCCTCAGAAATTTCTACTTATATATCTAAAGCAATTGATAATGACTTCAGCGGAAACATGATTGATGTTTGCCCTGTAGGAGCATTGACAGACCGTACTTACCGTTTCAAAAATCGTGTATGGTTTCTTAAACCCTTAGATGCACATAGGGATTGTGATAAGTGTTGTGGCAAAGTTACGCTATGGAATCGCGGTGAGGAAGTGTTTAGAGTTACTTCACGCAAAGACCCATGGGGCGAGGTTCAGGTGATTGAGGGGAAAGCGGCGTGGATATGTAATACCTGTCGTTTTGAGAAAAAAAACACGGCCGACTGGGTTATCGAAGGGCCCACGTCGATAAACAGACATTCTGTAATTTCTACCAACCACTACGTAAAGAAGACCGTTCCACCTGATCCTTTAAATAAAGCTCTATTCGGACGTGCTCCTTTACTTCTTATGGATATTAATGAAGTAAGTAAAGTAAATACCCCTGATATTGACTTAAGCATATTGCCGGGGCCTGCTACTTCTATCACTTTTATTGAACGCAATGAAGAAAAGGAAATAAAAGAAGCGGATGCTGAAAGATTAGCTATTAACGATCATAAAAAACCATAATTAAAACTTTAGTTTTCACACTATGTATCAAAACCAAATACTTTTAAGCTTTGATTGGGCTTTACTTACAGAAAAACTGGTTTTAATTGTAATTGTGGTAATGGTTTCATTATTTGTAGCGATGTATTCTACCTATGCCGAGCGCAAGGTAGCCGCTTTCATGCAGGATAGAAGAGGCCCGAACCGCGCTGGCCCATTTGGAATTCTTCAGCCACTGGCGGATGGATTGAAATTATTTTTTAAAGAAGAAATTGTTCCCAGTTTTTCTTCTAAATTTTTGTTTATTCTCGGCCCTTTTCTTGCGATGTTAACGGCGATAATGGTGAGCGCGGTAATTCCGTGGGGTGATAAATTTCATATTTTTAATCGGGATGTTTCTCTTCAGATAGCAGATATTAATGTTGGGATTCTTTACATTTTTGCCGTAGTAAGTTTAGGCGTTTATGGAATTATGATTGGGGGCTGGGCCAGTAATAATAAATTTTCTCTACTGGGTGCTATGCGCGCTGCTTCCCAGATTATTAGTTATGAATTGGCCCTTGGAATTGCATTAATTGGCTTATTGATGGTAACTGGAACGCTGAGTTTAAATGAAATGGTAGGCCAGCAGAAAGATCAAATTTGGAATTTTTTCAGGCAGCCGTTGGGGTTTCTGATATTTCTTGTTTGTGCTTTTGCAGAAACCAATCGCACGCCTTTTGATTTACCTGAAGCAGAAAATGAATTGATGGGTGGCTATCATGCAGAGTATTCTTCAATGAAGCTTGGATTTTATTTATTCGCTGAATATGTAAATATGTTTTTAAGTGGGGCGGTCATGACCACTTTATATTTTGGCGGATATGATATTCCTTTTGTGAACGATGCAAATCTTGTTCAATCGATAGGTATGAATTGGGTGGCAATCATCCAAGGCGCTGTGTTCTTTGCAAAAATATCTTTTTTTATTTTTCTTTTTATGTGGGTCAGGTGGACTGTACCTCGATTCAGATACGATCAGTTGATGAACCTTGGATGGAAAATTTTGTTGCCATTAGCACTATTAAATATGCTAGTTACGGGAGCATTAATCTTATTAAGTCAAAATCACTGGCATTTCTAAACTTAAACGATATTTTTGCAGCGAAAATGAATATAGGAGTAGCCAGATAAAAAATTGGAAGTCATGGAAGCATTAACAAATAGAGTAAAAAAAGTGGACCGGCGAAAGATGAACCTGTGGGAACGCATGTATTTACCCGCCGTTTTTAAAGGTATGGCAATTACGATTCGCCACATGTTTATGAAGAAGGTTACGATCAATTATCCAGAACAAAAAAGAGCATTTAGCCCGGTATTTCGTGGGTTGCAGGTTTTGAACAGAGACGAAGAAGGGCGTGAAAATTGCACAGCCTGTGGATTATGTGCTTTGGCCTGTCCTGCCGAAGCCATTACAATGGAGGGTGCAGAACGTAAACCCGGTGAAGAGCATCTGTATAGAGAGGAAAAATATGCAGCCAAATATGAGATCAATATGTTGAGGTGTATTTTCTGTGGATTATGTGAAGAAGCTTGTCCAAAAGATGCTGTTTATTTATCGGAGACTTTCGCGCCTGCTAATTATCAAAGAAAAGGATTTGTATATGGTAAAGAAGAATTATTGATTCCTGATCCTAAAACTGATCCGGAAGGCTTTGCCAAGGCAAAAGGTTCCAGGATCGCACATCCGGAGGGACACGGCAATGAACATTAAGAATAAATTTTAAGAAGTTAAATGGGGATTACCTTATAGTTAGTGAAGACTGAGATAACTGTTAGTAAAGGTTTAACGCATAAAAAATAATTAGAATAAAATAGAAAATGGAGATAACACAAATCCTCTTTTGGTTTTTATCTGCTCTGGCATTGTTTGGCGCCATAGGAGTTGTAGCCAGTAAAAATCCTATATATAGCGTACTCTGTTTGATTATTGTGTTTTTTGCCATTTCGGGTCATTACGTTTTAATGAACGCACAGTTTCTCGCGATTGTAAATATAATTGTATATGCAGGTGCCATTATGGTTTTATTTCTTTTCGTAATAATGTTGATGAACCTAAATGCTGAGACTGAGCCTGTAAAGAATGTATATATGAAATTAGCCGGGGTAATTTCGGGTCTTACATTGATGATTGTTTTTGTGGCAGCACTATCTCATACTGACTCACAGAATACCATCATCAGACCTGGAACGAGTGTTGGTCTTACAGAAAATCTTGGAAAAGCATTATTCAATAAATATGTGGTACCATTTGAGATAAGTAGTGTTTTATTTTTAAGTGCGATGATAGGTGCTATACTGATTGGCAAAAAAGATATTGTAAGAGAAAACAAAGCATGAGAAAATTAAAAGTCTTATTACTGATCTTTGTCTGTATCCTATTGGTGCACAACGCATCTGCCCAGATTGATTTGAATAACCTGGATTTAAGAGATCTGATAGGAAGAGTGATGCATGTCCAAAAAGGATTTGCTCCTAAATTCAGTCTGGGAAAAACACCTATTGCCAACATTTCAAAAGTGGCTGAAATTCTTGATTTGAAAAAAAATACTGAAATCAACAGACTCTTTAATACATTCAAGACTGGAAGAATTATTTATAAAGCGGCTGCTTATACCGGGGGTGCCATTGCTGCATACAGCCTTGTGAGAAAAGTGGATAATTCTGTGAAAGCGCAGGATTACAATACTGCTTTATATTCTGGTATTGCTGCTATCGGATCCGGATTACTTGTAAAATTTTTAACTAAATCAGCATCTTATAAAGCAATTGATATTTTTAATGATATTGCAGTCAAAAAAATCATAGATATCTTTTCAATAGCCCCTGCATCAAATACTGTAGGGGTGGGTTTATTTGTAAAATTATAGATTATGGAGATTAAGTGGTATTTATTTTTATCGTTGGCGTTGTTTTTTATAGGCGTGATCGGTGCTCTCACCCGTCGTAATTCAATCATTGTTTTTATGTGTATCGAATTAATGCTTAACTCTGTGAATTTGTTATTGGTGGCATTTTCAAAAATGCACCTTGCGGGAACAAATGCATTTGGGTATTCTATGGCTACCAGTGCGCAGATTTTTGTATTTTTTATCATGATCGTAGCTGCGGCAGAAGTAAGTGTAGGGCTTGCAATTATTGTAATGCTGTATAGAAACACCCGCTCGATTGATATTAATTTCTTAAACAGGTTAAAAAACTAATGTCATTTTCTTTGAATGATTATGAAAAACTATTTTAAATTTTAAATGCTGCAGAAGTCTGGTTTATGGATGCTATTCAACTTATTTATTTAGTTCCTCTTCTTCCCCTGCTTGGATGTTTAGTTAATGGGTTGGGAAGAAATGCTCTTTCCAAAAAAGTAGTAGGAATTATAGGCAGTGGAGTAATATTAATACCGTTCTGCATTAGTGCCTTGATATTTCTGACTGTTAGCAAAGAAGGCTTTGTAACTCAGAACATTCATTATTTTGACTTTATTCGGGTAGAGAAACTGCTGATTCCATTTGAATTCCAGGTTGATCAGCTTACTTCATTATTTCTGTTAATCATTACAGGGGTTGGGTTCTTAATTCATGTTTATTCTATTTCTTACATGAAGGATGAAACAAGGTCGGGCTTTGGCAGGTACTTTTCTTATCTTAATTTATTTGTGTTTTCGATGTTATTGCTGGTGCTGGGTGGCAATTTCGTGATCATGTACATTGGCTGGGAAGGCGTGAGTCTTTGTTCTTATTTATTAATAGGCTTTTGGTTTAAAGATCATGTAAACAATGATGCCGGAAAAAAGGCCTTCATCATGAACCGCATTGGGGATATTGGTTTTCTGCTGGCTATATTCTGGATGATTTCTTCTTTCGGAACAGTCTCTTATCATGAACTGTTCAATGCACAGAATGGAATCATCAATTCTATATCTGCAATCAATTCTCCGGTAATGGTAAGTATTACTTTATTATTGTTCGTCGGTGCTGCAAGTAAGAGTGCCCAGATCCCCTTATACACCTGGCTACCTGACGCGATGGCGGGCCCTACGCCTGTATCTGCATTAATACATGCGGCGACCATGGTTACCGCCGGTATTTACATGATTGCACGTAGCAATATCATGTATTCATTAGCACCTATATCAATGGCGTGGGTGGCAAGCATTGGAATCGCAACAGCAATATTGGCTGCTGTCATTGCGTTGAAGCAAAATGATATTAAAAAAGTATTGGCCTATTCAACAGTAAGCCAATTGGGATATATGTTTTTAGGACTAGGTGTCGGGGCTTATTCGGCAGCGGTTTTTCATGTGTTGACACATGCTTTTTTTAAAGGTCTATTATTTCTGGGGGCAGGCTCAGTTATTCATGCTATGAGTGGTGAGCAGGACATCACAAAGATGGGTGGCTTGAGTAAAAAAATGCCAATTACTTATGTGACTTTTTTTATTGCATGCCTTGCGATCGCAGGTATTCCGCCGTTTTCAGGATTCTTTTCAAAAGATGAAATACTATCTGCGACTTTTGTTAATAATCCACTTTTGTACGTTATTGGTTTAATTGGCGCCTTGCTTACTGCATTTTACATGTTCCGTTTGCTGGCAATGACCTTTAAAGGTAAATATAGAGGGACTATAGATCAGGAACATCACATCCATGAAAGTCCTGCAACAATGACTGTTCCTCTGATTATACTAGCAGTGCTTTCAGCTATTGGAGGTTTTATCGGCATTCCTGAAGTGTTTGCAAAAAACGGAAACAAAATTGGCGATTTTTTATCCCCTGTATTTCAGCGTTCAAATCAAATACTTGGTGAGCATAAAATGCCTCATCAGACAGAATGGATATTAATAATTGTTTCAGCATTATTGGTAATTGGAGTATCAGTTTGGGCGTGGAATAAATTTAAAAATTACGAAACTTCTGTTACGGAGGACAATCTTTTAGTTAAGGCAATAAAGAATAAATTTTATGTTGATGAAGCTTACAACATGCTTTTCGTGAGACCCTATCGTTCTCTGTCGGCATTGTTAAATAATATAGTCGATAAAAAAGGGATTGACGGCATTGTAAACGGTGTGGGGCGCGGTATTAACTACAGTAGTCGCCAGTTCCGGTTAATACAAAGCGGCCAGGTTGGGTCCTACCTGTTGCTGATGGTTATTGGATTGTTGATCTTATTTATTATTCAATTGTTCACAAAATAATATTAATGCTGGGCACATACTATACCTTTCCGGAATTGTTGATATGGATACCTTTTGTTACCGGCCTGATTACTATTTTTATCAGGAATGGCAATAGTGTAAAAATGTTTGCGCTTTTATCATCAATCGTTACATTGATTGTATCGGTTATTAGTTTAGGTTATTCAGATATTGTACATCACCCTGAGTTTTTTTATTACAATAATGTTTCTTATGTATGGATGCCCTATATCGGATCAAGCTTTTCTGTAGGTCTCGACGGAATGACTTTTTTGCTTACTTTTTTGACGGCATTTTCTTATCCCCTTATTTTTGCAGCCACCTACAAAACAGAGTATAAAAACAGTAATGCTTTTTACGCGCTGATGTTGCTTGCTCAGGCTGGTATCATGGGCGTCTTTGTTGCAACAGATGCTTTATTGTTTTATTTCTTCTGGGAATTGGCACTTATTCCACTTTATTTTCTATGTAGTAAATGGGGAGGCGAAAAAAGAATACAGGCTACGTTTAAGTTTTTTGTTTATACTTTCCTGGGATCTCTCCTGATGCTTGTTGGAATTATTTATGTATATACGCTCACTTCATCTGTGTCACCCTATTCCGCACACTCATTTTCGTTAAATGCTTTTTATAATGCGTCTATCGGAATAAAGCAGCAGGATTGGCTATTCTGGCTGTTCTTTGCTGCATTTGCGGTAAAAATTCCCATATTTCCATTACATACCTGGCAACCCGATGTATATGAACAATCCAACTACCCTTCAGTAATGGTGCTGAGTGGTATTATGGTAAAGATGGGTGTATTTGGAATGATAAGATGGCTGGTGCCCATGTTTCCGTCAGCTGTCGCAAAGTACGATCATTTTGTTATTGTACTTTGTATTATAGGCATCCTTTATGCAAGTTGCATTGCCTTATATCAAAATGATCTCAAAAAATTTGTTGCGTGGTCTTCCATTGCTCATCTTGGTTTAATGGGTGCGGCGATTTTCTCTATGAATTCAATGGGCTTGCAGGGAGTTATGCTCGAAATGCTCAACCACGGTATTAATATTCTTGCATTGTGGATAATCGTAGATATTATTGAAAAGAAAACCGGCGTTAGGAGGATTTCTGAATTAGGTGGGCTTGGAGTTAAATCGCCTTCGTTGGCTATTTTCCTTGTGATTATTGCTTTTGCAAATATTGCTCTTCCACTTTCAAATTCATTTGTGAGTGAATTTTTAATGTTCAACGGGTTGTTCCATTTTAATAAATGGTTTGCTGCATTCGCGTGTCTTGGTATCGTGCTTTCAGCCGTTTATATGCTCTCTATGGTGCAAAAAACTTTTTATGGAAGGGGAAATGCTTTAGCAGAAAAGGCTAAGTCGATGACCGGGATGCAGCGTATTGTTTTATTTGTGATTGTCCTTTCAATTTTATTTTTAGGTATTTATCCTGAGCCGGTAATTCATTTGACGCAGTCAACAGTTACAAGTATTTTGAACAAGGGAACCATTAAATAATGAAGAGAGTGTGTTTTTAAACTATCAAGTCAGATAGAATGAATAGAAAAAATTTTTGTAACAATAAAATAAGACCCATTAAGGGGATTGGGATCTCATTATGAACGCAATTATTTTAACTGCAATTTGGGGAGTAGTAATGATGTTTGGAGGAGTATTTTTTAAAAAAAGCACTTCTGCCAAATATTGGGCTATGGCAGGAATTGTTATTGTATTGTGTGCCAATATTCTTGAATTTTTCGGGTATACATTTTTTAAAATAGATACCAGGGGAATGCTTCTCTTCGATGCTTTTGGCCTACATTTTAATACAATTATTTTTATATGTTCTTTATTAATTTTTCTTTTAAACGGGAGAGATTTTGAAAAAATAGGACCTCATATATCTGAGTACTTTAGCCTGGTGTTCTTTGTTTTATGTGGAGCTTCTATTTTATCTTCTTTCAATACTTTACTTCTTCTTTTCCTGGGAATAGAAATTTTATCTATTCCCTTATATATACTAACAGGAAGTGATAAACGAAATTTAAAAGGTACTGAGGCTTCATTGAAATATTTTTTAATGGGGGCATTCTCTACAGGACTTATGCTAATGGGGATTGCTCTTATTTATGGTGGTAATAGCCTGGGTTCTTTTTACATAAATTCCATCAATTTAGGTAGTGGAAATCTTTCTGCTTTAATAGCCGCGGGATTAGTTTTGTTGTTGGTGGCAATGGCATTTAAAGTTTCTGCTGTCCCTTTTCATTTTTGGGCACCGGACGTATATGATGGTGCGCCAGCCGTGATAAGTTCATTTATGATGACTATCGTAAAAGTTGCCGCCTTTGTAGCTTTCTTCAGGCTGTTTGATGCGTCTTTTGGGGCGATGCATTTTCAATGGCAAATGTTAATTGTGGTCATAACTGCGGCTACTTTGCTGATAGGAAATATTACGGCTGTGTTTCAGCGAAGTGTTAAAAGGATGCTGGCTTATTCCAGTATATCTCATGCAGGATTTATGATGTTTACTCTTTTTGCTTTGAATGAAACCGCAAAAGAAGGCTTGATTTTATACGCGGCTGCCTATAGCGTGGCCACTATTGGTATTTTTGCTGTTATCATTAAGTTGACAGATTATTCTCTTGAGGGATTTAACGGCTTGGGGAAAAAGCAACCATTACTTTCTTTTACTGCAGTTATTTTTCTTTTATCACTAACCGGTATTCCTTTAACGGCGGGCTTTACTGCGAAATTTTATGTACTCATGGCGGCCGTAAAAGACGGACACCAGTTATGGCTTGTGATCTTTGCCATTGTTTGCGCAGCTATTGGTGCCGTTTATTATTTCAGGGTGATTCAGGCTATCTATTTTAAAGATCCTGTTCCTGGAGTGAATGAAGATATTCAAGTATCAACCGGCTTTAAATGGTTGCTTGTCATAACTGCTCTCCTTATCATTTTACTTGGTATTCTTCCCGGTTTGGTGATAGACTGGATTTACTATTAATCGCTTTATGTGCATCTTATTGCTTTACCAAAATTACAGTACTAATTATACAGGATCGGAAATACACTACTTGATCTGATGCTGTATCTTTATCACGGATTTTATTTTATCCTGATCATTTTTTAGAAGTTGGAGAAAATATGCAATTAGCAGATTCACTTTCATTGGCTTTCCGTACTGTAAAAAGTAATAAACTGCGAACCGGTATTACTGTTGCTATTATCGCATTTGGTATAATGGCGCTTATTGGTATTATTACTGCCATTGCTTCTATGAATCAAAGTCTTTCGGAAAGCTTTGCTACCATGGGTGCTAATTCATTCAGTATTAAATACAGGGATCGAATGATCAGGGTGGGTGGTGGTGGCAGGGAAGTAAAAAAAACCAGCAAGAATGCTTTGAAGGAAAAAAAATCCAATGCCAGAAAAATAATTACTTATCAGGAAGCCAGACTTTTTAAGGAAAGATATACGTTTCCTTCAAGGGTGGGTATCTCATTAAGTGGCCCCAATAATGTTATAGTTACTGATGGTAACATAAAAACAAATCCAAACATCTCTATGACAGGCGGAGATGAAAATTATTTATTATTAAACGGATATACGTTATCAGCTGGCCGGAATTTTAATAATATTGACGTACAAAGCGGAAGAAGTATTTGTATTTTGGGAAACAGCGTTTCAAAAAAGCTGTTTGGCGATAACCCGCAAAGGGCAACAGATAAAGTGATCAGAGCCAATGGTATCAAATATAGAGTGATAGGAGTATTGAAAGACAAGGGTTCCAGTGCATTCCTTAATGCTGATAATGTCGTCCTCACAACATACAACAACGTTCGGCGTATGTTTCCAACAGATGGCAGCAGCTATAACATCGGAATAATGGTTAACGATATCATCGAAATGGAAGCTGCTATTTCAGAAGCAAAGGGTACCTTCAGACCCATACGAAAACTCGCTATTAACGAGGACAATAATTTTTACATAGATAAAAGTGATAGCATTGCAGAGGTATTTAAAAGCAGTCTGGGAGCTATTACCACTGCAGCAGCCTTCATCGGTCTAATTACTCTTTTTGGCGCTGCAATTGGGTTGATGAATATAATGCTGGTAGCAGTTAATGAACGCACAAGAGAAATAGGATTAGTAAAGGCTATCGGAGGAAAAAGTAAAAGCATCAGAGCTCAATTTCTTTTTGAATCAATTTTTATAAGTTTGATTGGTGCTGTATTAGGTATATTACTTGGTGTGATCGTCGGAAATGTTGTAGGTATATTCCTTCATACTGGCTTTGTGATACCGTGGATGTGGGTGTTAATAGGTATTGTGGTATGCTCTGCTGTTGGACTTTTTGCAGGATTATATCCGGCAATAAAAGCCTCGAGACTCGACCCGATTGTCGCTCTCAGGTACGAGTAAAAAAATATTTCGAGAACAGCTTTAGTAGCTGATCCAATTTCATTGATCGCTAATTTCCACTACGATCTTATTAACTTTTACATCATTTGGCTAAGAAGGTTCACCAAGGACTTAGGATCATTTTTTTTATTTTTAAAATTATTTATTCAGCAACCACTAACTTTCGAATATTTTACTAACTTGTGCACCACTTAAAAAAATTTTTGAAGTAAATAGGAATTATATTTTTTTTTTCATTAGAATTGCAATATTAATTAGCACTTTATCAAATTATCTTAAACTTAAACATTAAAACCTAAAAACATGGCAGATTTAAAGACTACTGCAAACGCTCCAGTAAATGCGACAACATCCGTGCAGGCTAAAAAGTCAAGTAACATCATTTCTTTATTGGCACCTATTCTTTGTGTAATTCTCGGTTATGTGATATGGCGCTACGTAATTGGGGCCGCTGGTAATTTTACTAATCCTGACCCCAAAGGTGGATTTTGGCCAGACCACATTGGTCCAAAAGGTGCTTTTGCAAGGATGTATGAGGGTGGTATTATTGTACCTGTTTTGATCGCCTGTTTTTTAATTACCGTTACTTTTGTTATTGAAAGAGCCTTAACAGTTACAAAAGCTGCAGGCACATCTTCCAATGCAGAATTTGTAAGAAAGATTCAGTTTTTTCTTGCTGATAAAAAAGTAGATGCAGCCATTGCTGAATGTGATAAGCAAAAAGGTTCTGTAGGCAACGTAATGAAAGCTGGGTTACGTAAATACAAGGCAATGATAACAAACACTGAATTGGATTCTGAGCAAAAAGTACTTGCTATTCAAAAAGAAATTGAAGAAGCTACATCTCTTGAATTGCCTATGCTTGAAAAAAATCTTGTTTTTCTTTCCACACTTGCGTCCGTGTCCACATTGATCGGGTTGTTGGGTACTGTAATTGGTATGATCAAGGCATTTGGTGCTTTGGGCGAATCTGGCGGTGGTGATGCTGCACGTATGTTATCTGTAGGTATTGCAGAGGCATTGTATAACACAGCGCTAGGTATTGGTACATCGGCTGTCGCAATTATTACCTATAATATTTTTACTACTAAAATTGATGCAATTACCTACGGTATTGACGAATCGGGTTTTACGCTGACACAAAGTTTTGCTTCTTTGTATAAATAATTTATGGAATTTTCAAAGAATTGAATCTTATAACTATTATCAAGTAAAAATTAAATAATGGCAAGAGCAAAAATAAAACGTGGGACTACTACAGTGGATATGACTCCAATGTGTGATGTTGCATTTCTTTTGTTAACCTTTTTCATACTTGCTACAAAATTTAAACCTTCAGAGGCTATTGAAGTAACTCCTCCAAGTTCAGTGTCAAACAAAGTTGCTCCTCAAAAGGATTTTATCAATGTTACTATTGATAAGGACAACAAGGTTTTTCTGAGTATGGATGACATACTGAAGGGTGATGTCTTGGATGAATTGGGTAAGGAAAGAAATATGACTTTCACTCCGGAAGACAAGAAAAATTTTGAACAAGCTGGATTTATTGGTGTTCCCTTGAGCCAACTAACACAATTTATAAAGCTTAAGCCGGAACAGATTAAGGGAACTACACTACCTGGCATTCCTATCGATAGTACCAATAATGAATTGAAAGCGTGGATTAGTGCGGCGGTGAATGCAAGATTAGGTCAGAAGTTGAACTTCTTAATCAAAGGAGATGACGCGTCAAAATATACTACATTCAGCGGAGTGATAGATGCGTTTAAAGCCAATGATATTTTTAAATACAACCTCGTAACCAACGCCAAACAGGTGCCTGAAGGAAGTGAACTCTACAAAAGGAATTTGCGGGAACAATTGGAAGGAAAAGAATCGAAGCTGTAAGACTTACTGAAGATGTTTAGTTGAAAATCATTTTTATTAAAATAAAAAACTTATTGTTATGGCAGAAATGGAAGTAAAGGATGGTGGTAAAAAAGGGCCCGGCGTCAAAAAAAGTAAAAAACAATCCACCCGTGTTGACCTTACACCTATGGTTGACCTTGGATTTTTGTTGATTACCTTTTTCATTTTCACTACTACGGTATCTGAACCTACGTCTATGAATCTGAATATGCCAAAAGATACCAAGGACCAAGATCAGGTTACAAAAGTTAAAGAGTCTGGATCCTTGACCCTGATGTTAGGTAAAGCGAATGTGATCTATTATTATTATGGGGATGACCCGGCTACAATGCAGACGACAGGTTATAAAGATGTAAGGAAATTAATACTTGAAAAGAAGAGAACGACTCCTGCCGAAGATTTATTCATTATCATTAAACCAGATAAGGATGCTACCTACAAAAACGCAGTAGATATACTGGATGAAATGGATATCAATGATATAGGCAGGTATGCAATGGTTGATCCAACGCCGGATGAATATAGCAAAATCAAACAAACAGAAGCTGCAGGGGGTGTTAAATAGTAATTATAGATTTTAATCAGAAATCAGAAGCCTAATCAAAAAAATGAATCATGGAAGCTAAACAAATTTTAAAATCAGATATTCTTGATATTATTTTTGACGGAAGAAACAAAAGCTATGGAGCTTACGAACTTCGCAAAACATATAATAAAAGAATCACAATTGCGCTGATTGGAATGATTGTTCTAATTTTGGTCTTTCTTATTGGTGGGGTTATTGCTAATAAGTTGAATAATGAGGAGACGATAGATAAGATGAAAACATCAGAAGTTACTTTGCAACAAATAAAGCCTGATGAACCACCGCCACCGCCACCGCCACCGCCACCCAAGTTGCCACCGCCACCGCCGGTTGCAACTATTGCATTTACTCCTCCTAAAGTGGTAAAAGATGAAGAAGTTATAAAACCGCCACCAGAAGTAAAGCAAATCGAAGAAGCGAAAATTGATGTAAAGACTGTAGAAGGCACAAAAGATATTGGTATCGTAGCTCCCCCCACTGAGGAAAAAGGAACGGGAATAGTTGCCGCGCCGGTAGAGAAGAAAGAAGATCCTGATAAGATATTTACAAAAGTGGAAATTGAAGCTACCTTCCCAGGTGGTCCGGGTGCATGGCAAAAATAT
This sequence comes from Ginsengibacter sp., assembly GCA_039936595.1. Taxonomy (GTDB): domain Bacteria; phylum Bacteroidota; class Bacteroidia; order Chitinophagales; family Chitinophagaceae; genus Ginsengibacter. The sequence goes on from JBDTIC010000173.1 coordinate 17,288, forward strand.
GTGAGCAGGGCAATACAATCACAACTTGATGAGTTTACGGAATCTGATTATGGAACTTGCGTAGTAAGATTTATTGTGGACAGAAGTGGTGTGGTAAGTGATGTTCAGGCAACTACGATGAAGGGAACTAAACTTGCTGAAATAGCAGTAAACGCAATCAGAAAAGGACCAAAGTGGACGCCGGCTCAGCAAAATGGACGTTTTGTAAATGCTTATCGTTTGCAACCCGTGACGTTAACTGATCCTAACCGGTAGACGAACTAATTACAAAAAATCATAAAAAAGAGATGCCACCAAACAGTGCATCTCTTTTTTATTTGCGTCCTTTAAAATTTATAAACCGGATATTTTATGTCGTGATAAAATAGAAATGTCCACTTTTCTTTTTGGCCTTGCTGCCACCATGTTTGCCTTAAGTTCATGGCTGCTTCTCCATTATAATCGTATTTAGCCTTGAAGCGACTTTTCATCTGTTGCAATTGAGACGCTACATCGCCTCCGAAAAAAATAGTTTCATTTTCTTCTTTTATTTTAAAAGCCTGGTGGAACGGCGAATGAGCTCCTGTCACTTTATAATGGATGTAGCCATCGAGTGTTCCTTCATCTTCGGTTAAAATAAGTTGGCCATATCTTTCTAGTAACAAAAAGTCGTTTTTGTGATATGAAGGAAGTCCTTTTTGAATGGCATAATCCCATTCCTTTTTGTTAATGTAATAAGTAGCATTTTCAAAACTTACTATTTTTTTATTGGTCTGGGCAATGCCTCCAGTGTGGTCTTTATGTAAATGACTTATTAGAACTTTGGTGATATCAGATGCGTTGAGTCCGTTGTCTGCTAAATTTTTATGAATTTGTAACCGGCCACTCTTATCAGCAAATCCGAGTCCTGTATCGAGTAAAATAATGTCGCCGGAAGTTACGATTATAAATGGTTGTATCTCTACAAGTAAGCTTCCTTTATTTCGGTGTTGCAAGTCATCGGTATCAACACTAAAAGGTATAAATTTTTTAGTTTGATCAACCGTAAAGGAACCTTCACTGAGTGGGATTATTCTTGTCATAATTCTGAGTTATATCATTCCCTTGTGAGTTTTATCTTAATACCATATTACGATCAGCATCAAGTCTTACAAGAATGAAAATCAAAATGGTAAATGTCAGCAATGATGAGCCGCCATAGCTTAATAATGGTAAAGTGATACCAATCACAGGTGCGAGCCCAATGGTCATACAGATATTGATGGACACGTGAAAAAATACAATAGCTGCTACGCTGTAGGCATACACTCTGCTGAAAGTGCTTCGCTGCCTTTCGGCCAGAAAAACTATTCGAAGCATAAATAATACATACAACATTACGACGAAACTGCTACCCCAAAAGCCAAAGTTTTCGCCAACTGTCGTAAATATGAAATCTGTGTGCTGCTCAGGTACAAAATCTCCCTGTGTTTGTGTACCTTTTAAAAATCCTTTTCCCCACATGCCTCCTGACCCAATCGCAATTTTTGATTGTTTCACATTATAATTTTCTTTGGCTTTCGAAGCTTTTTTAATTTTGTCTTGTTCTAATTTTTCTTCTTTAGTAAGGGGTATTGTTTCTGTAGCATAGGGAACATAGTCTACTCCAAAGGTGCTTAGAATTCTTTCTACCTGGTAGGTGTGAAGTACATGTTCAAATATGTATGGAACCGCAAATCTTTGAATACCCACACACAGACCCCAAACACCAATGATTAAAATTAAAACTCCTTTATCACGTCTTATAACTTTCTTATAAAGAAAAATTACAAGTATTGCTATAGAAGAAAGAATAATAGCGAGAGTATTCTTTTCCACTAGTATTGTAGCTACTATAAGGATACCGATTGAAAATCCAATTATAAGATAAACGGCAGGCAAACCCTCCCGGTACATAGGGATTACAAAGGCAAAATAAACCAGAGCTAGTCCTGTCTCATTTTGCAAAAGAGAAAACACTGCAGGTGTTAATGCAATGATTCCTGCGATTAATTGGGAGCGGGGATTTTGAAAATTTGTCTCAGGTCTTGATAAATATTTTGAAAGTGCAAGCGCTGTAAATATTTTGCAGGTTTCCACGGGTTGGAGATTAAAAAATCCTAAAGGAATCCAGGACCGGGATCCGTTGATGTCTTTGCCAAAAATAAAAGTGGACAACATTAAAAGTACTCCAAATACATAGCTTAAATTGGCAGTGGCAGTATATAATTTGCTATCGGTAAGTAATATAAAAACAGCAAAAACGCAAGAAATTGAAATGAATAATAATTGTCGGGCATAATTTCTTTTTAGGCCGACAATACTGTTCCAGATATTTTCATGATTGTTGTATTCTACTGAGAAGATGCATAAAACACCAATGGTAACAAATATGGCATACATCCAAATAGTCAACCAATCGATACCTTTTGATATTACAGCGCGCTCCTGCATTTAGTTTTAATGTTGATTATTTTGTTCTTTTTTTCTGTTTATCAGGTAATAATGCATTTAAATTCTTTTCTTTCAGATTTTCTTTTTTTTCCGGAATCGAATCGCTTTTTGACTGATTGCTTGTCTTTAATTTATTTAGTTCTTCCAATGCGTCAGGGTTTTCATCTTCTTCCAAATCCATTGTGTCGTTGATAGATTTAATATAGCCCTTTTGTAGTAGATATTTTGCATCTTTTGCATGTGCAACAGAATCTCTTTTTTTTATCTCTGCAACTATTCTCGGAGGCATAAGATTCAATTTGGCTATCTGTTCAACCTTTTCTTTACGCTCTGGGCCGGTAATAGAATCTTTGAGATATTTTTCTATCATCAGGCTTGCAATTGGTGCGGATGATGTAGAGCCAAAACCTGCATTCTCGCATATAACGGCAATGGCAATACGTGGATTATTCCTGGGAGCAAAAGCGGCAAAGAATGCGTGATCCTTTTGTTTCACTCCTTTATAGTAATTTTCCACTGTGCCCGTTTTACCACACACTACTATTCCGGGTACCTTAGCCGCGGCACCGGTACCCCTTTCCATTACGCCCTGCATCCCATCCGCGACAGCTTCGAATACAGAATCAGGAATATTTAACGGATGGTGTCGTAGTCTGAATGAATCAAGCAGGCCGAATTTATCACCTCCGTCAATAGAATCTACCATGTGTGGTGTAATGTACCATCCCCTGTTAGCCAAATAAGCCATTTCATTAGCTACCTGCAAAGGAGTGACATCGACCTCACCCTGTCCAATACTTACCGAGCGAAAAGTACAAAAATTCCAATGCCCTTCTCCATACATGCGATTGTAAGTTTTGGGAGTAGGAATCATGCCGCTTTTTTCTGAAGGTATGTCTATTCCTAATTTATTACCGAGCCCAAATGCATACATATAACTATCCCATACCTTTAATGAGCTATCTACGGAACCGTATTGAGGGTTATTGATACAACGCTGCATTACATTGGCAAAGTAGGTATTACAGGACACAGTTATCGCTTCTTTCAAATTAAAATATCCGGGATCAAGACATCTCATTGGTCTTCCGCAACCATAAAAAGCACCGGTGCAGGTGAACCTGGTTGAGGGCGTAATAACACCTTCCTGCAAGCCGACCAGGGCCTGTAAAGTTTTAAAAGTAGAGCCGGGGGAGTAATATGCGCTGACCGTACGGTTGAATAATGGTAATCGGGGATCCAAAAATAATTGGGAAAAATGTCGTCTTCTCTCAGATCCCGTTAGAAGATTGGGCTTATAGGTAGGGCTGCTTACCATTGCAAGTACGCCACCGGTTTGAGGGTCAATTGCTACAATCGCTCCCACTTTATTTTCCATCAAATGTTCCCCTAATATTTGCAATTCGATATCAAGTGCCATGTGAAGGTTGTCCCCCGGTCTGGGTGTAGTATCATACCTTCCGTTTTCAAGAGGATCCGTGAGCCTGTTTTTGTTATCCCTTTTCCAATATTCTATTCCTCTCTGGCCCATCAATACTTTTTCATAACTTCTTTCAATGCCGGTTCTACCTGCATAATCTCCCATTTGATATCCCTGCCCTTCATGTCTTTTTAAAAAATTAGAGTCTACTTCTGAAAGATAACCAAGAATATTTCCTCCTGCATCGTAAGGATAATCCCGCACGGGCCTTTCCTGCAGATAAAAAGCAGGAACAAATTTGTACATGCTTTCGTTCAAACGAGCTATTTGTTCTTCTGATAAAGAAGATTCAAACACCGAAGGTCTGTAGCTTCTATTTTTGATGATTGCGGTAATAATTCTTTTTCTGAATTCAGCGGTGTCTATTTGCATGATCCGGCACAAATCCAATGTGTCCAGGTGGATACCCCTTATTTTAGAAGGTGTAACCATTAAATCATAAATCACGGTATTGCGTAGGACAGCCCTGCTTTTTCGGTCAAATAATATTCCCCTGTTGGGATAGATTACTTTCCTAAATCTGCCCTGTTCATCAGCCATTATAGAATATTTTTTATCTAATACCTGCAAACTGAAGAGGCGATATAGAATAACTACGCCTATGAACAGGATCATAATGATAATAATATTCTTTCGGGATTGATTAAACACAGATTAAGTTAATTGATTTTGCAATACTGAGAAAGAGATTTAACATCTTTTAATTTACAAAAATACTAAGTCTAAATAGTATTGGTTCTAAATCTTTGCTTTCTTACGAATAACAATTCTACCAATAGAATCAGCAGCAAACTTATGGCACTGGAAGTGAATGTTTTTAAGATAAAATAAAAAAAGCCACCAGTTTGCAGTGCTTGTAAAAAGAAAAGAAAGCTATGATGTATTAAGGTTAAGATGGTCAGGTAAGTTAGATAAGGAGTAAAGCCCATACTTTGAATAGAAGGCTCATTGTAATTGCTTTCAGCTCCCTCCTGTGATATCAGGAGATTAATAAGAAATGGCCTTAAATAGGCAATTAGCACACAGGGTGCCGCATGAAGTCCATAGGTATTTGTAAAAGAATCAAGAGCGAAGCCTAATAAAAACGCTAAAAGCATTTGGGTGCGTCGTCCCATCTTAAAAGGAAGCCACAATATAAAAAGAAAATAGAGATAAGGTGTGATTAGCCGATGCAGTGGTGGCATTTGATCAAGAATAAATACCTGAACAAGAATAAATAAACAAAATCGCACTATGTTTTTTACTAAACTACTCATTTACTTTTTACCTTGTTTAAAAGTTGTTCAGGTTCACTTTTTTGCAGGTTATCGATGATATATGAAAATTGCAGATTTTCAAAATTTGCCGCAGGGTTTATTCTCGCTGTATAAGTGCTGATACTTTTGTCAATTATAATATTTTTGACGTATCCAACTAATAGCCCCGCCGGAAACTTATCAGAAAAACCGCTGGTAACGACTGTATCACCGGCTGTTATTTTTGCAGATTTAGAAATATCTTTTAAATATAAAATACCAGGTGTTCTGACATCATAAACGACTGTTCCGGTTTCACCTCCTTTTTTTAATCGCGCGCTTAAATTACTTTGCTCGTGCAGCAAGCTCATTACTACTGAGTAATTATTACTTACATCTACTACTGTACCTATCACAGCATTGCGGATATCTATTACTCCCATATCAGGGCTTACGTTTTGTAAAGAACCACGGTGCAGTTCAATGTAATTGTTGGGCTGGTTGACTGAGTTTCGAATTACTTTAGCCTGCAGGTATAAGTATTTTCGGTACTTTTTCAAAGAGTCTATGGATTTAAGATCCACTACTTCACGGCTTGTGGTATCTGCTATTTCAAAATCTTCTTTTAATTTGTTGTATAATTCCTCATTGGCCTTTACCAACGAATCATTTGTTCTTTTCAATTGAAAATAATATTCTATCTTATTGTATCTTTTATTAATGTTTCCGGTTATTTCATTGGCTATAGCTGAATAGGCTGCATGATGATAGCGATTATAACTGAACAGCATATAAAAAGATAATCCCATCAGAAATAAGAAAAAAATAAAAGTGAAATAAATACGGATAAAAAGAAAGATATTACGCATGGCTTCATCCGGGCTGCGTTATTGACACAACCATTTACTGAAATTAAGAAAATTTAGTCCCGCAAATTTAGCACTCATTTAGATGAGAAAGAGACAAGAATAATTATAATTTCAAATTTAACGCATCACAAAAGGATAACGGTCATAATGTTTCAAAGCCAGACCTGTGCCGCGCACTACACTTTTTAAAGGATCGTCTGCAATATGTACCGGCAATTTTATTTTCGCAGCTAATCTCTTATCAAGTCCCCGAAGTAAAGCGCCTCCACCGGTTAAATACAACCCCCTTCTATAAATGTCGGATGCGAGTTCAGGCGGAGTAGTTTCTAATGCTTTTAAAATTCCTTCCTCAATTTTGAAAATTGATTTATCAAGTGCTTCGGCAATTTCCTGATAACTTACCATAATTTGTTTAGGGATACCTGTCACCAGATCACGGCCATTGACTGGCATATCATCAGGAGGGTTATCAATGTCTTTAATCGCCGCGCCAACCTGTATCTTTATTT
>JBDTIC010000174.1:0-3653 GCA_039936595.1 Ginsengibacter sp.
ATCACCTCATTAATATGTCCAACACCATATACATTCAGCTTATTTACCATCGCCGCTTCACGGGCATTTTCTTTTGGCAAAATCAAACCTTTAAAGTTTTCCTTTCTTGCCTGGATGGCGATAGGCAACGCTCCCTTTATTGGCCGGACGGTTCCGTCGAGACTCAACTCTCCCATAATCACGTAATCATTAAGTTTGTCTGCATTCTCCAATTGCTCACTAGCACCTAAAGTGGCCATAGCAATCGGCAAATCAAACGCTGTTCCGCTTTTGCGAATGTCTGCAGGTGCAAGATTTACCACAACTTTGGTTCTCGGGAAATGATACCCATTGGCCTTAATCGCACTCTCCATTCTTTCCAGGCTTTCTTTTACTGCATTATCAGCAAGACCTACTATTGATGTATATTTTCCACCACTTACATTCACTTCAACTGTGATTGTTATTGCTTCTACTCCATAAACAGCACTACCAAAGGTTTTGACTAACATGTAAACAAATAATTGTAAGCAATGAAAGTACTTAAAAAATAGTTTGTTTGGGAAAATTAAAAGGATGCCTGAAAATGAAGAATTTGCTTCAACTATTTATCCATGAATAAAGTAAAATGTAGTGATCTCTTAAATCGGTAAAGTCCTACCGCTATAAAAAAAGTACGAGTTCTTTACCACTTAGTTCAATTTTTCACTCAGAAAGTCCGGAAAGATCAAAATGTTTCTCTGCCATTTCTCTAATATTATCACCAATAGCGAGAGAAGCCGTAGCAGCTGGTGATGGGGCATTCAGCACATGTATGCTGGTATCTTTATACTCAATCCTAAAGTCATCCCGGGTGTCTCCATCTTCACTTAATAACATAGCACGCACTCCCGAGCGACCTGGCTTTATATCATCCATCGTAAGCGATGGAACAAGGCGCTGTAATGTTTTTAAAAATAATTTTTTTGAAAAAGCTCTCCTGTATTCATTGATCCCAAAACTCATATTTTGAAAAAATAATTTCCAGGTACCACGATAAGTTAATGCATCAATAGTATCCTTCCAGTTAAAATCCGTTTTGCCATATCCTTCCCTTTTAAATGTAAAGACCGCATTGGGCCCACATTCTATTTCGCCATTTGTCATTCTTGTGAAATGTACACCCAGGAATGGAAAGTCAGGATTGGGAACAGGATATATTAAATTTTTTATTTTGTGCTTAGCGCCCTCAGTCAGTTCATAATAATCGCCTCTAAAACCCACCACCTTTTCTTTAAGATCAACATGATCTTTAAGTGCCAGTCGGTCAGCCTGCAGACCACCACAGAAAATAGTAAAGTGGCTACGATAGCTTTCTTTATTAGTGTTGATAACATTAATTTTATTTTCTTTATTAAAAGAAGTAGCTTCTGTATTTAAAACCAATTCACTTTGCGGATTCGTTTTTAAAGCAATTTCCACCATCTTATCAGTAGCCATCACATAATCAATAATCCCGGTACAGGGCACCCATATTCCTGCGATACCAACACAGTATGGCTCATGTTGTGTGATTTCTTCTGCAGTAATTTTTTTTATTCCCTCAATATTATTTTGCAAGCCCGTATTAAAAATCTTGTCGAGATTGGGAAGTTCAGATTCCTCGGTAGCAACCACCACTTTGCCGCACACATCATGAGGTATATTATTTTCTTCAGCAAACTGTACCAAGGCTTTTCTGCCTTCGACACAGTTTTTTGCCTTTAAAGAACCGGGCTTATAATATAAGCCGGAATGCATAACACCCGAATTATTACCGGTTTGATGAAACGCAAGTCGGGGTTCCTTTTCTATCAGGATTATTTTTAAGGAAGGATGATATTTTTGAAGCTGATAAAAAGTTGCAGCTCCTACAATCCCCCCACCGATAATAGCAATGTCAAATATCTTATTTTCCAATTTTGTTAACTAAAATTTCGTTTCCGGCAGCTGCAGGAACTCTTTTTTTATAAAATAGAATGTAAATAATAGAACGATCTGGTGCAAAAATAATTCTTCTCTTTTATAGGCTGTCAAACTATTTTGTCAGCAAACTCAGAATATCTGGATTAACCAAATAGGTTGATTGGTCCCCCCGGATGCATTTTAATCCAGAAACAATCGGGTGGTATGGGCATAGCATCAGATCTGTCGGATGTCTCCTGCAATAGCTAAAATCGAAAAGTTTACCTTTGCAAAAAATTAATGATTTACCTATTTAAGAGGACGTCCCACCAGTTTATTTAAATTCTAAGAATCTGTAAAAGCGCTGGATAAAAATACAGGGCTTTTTGCGCAAAAGTTTAAATAGCTGTTATAATTGTACGCTTCTTGACAAGGGAAAATTTTATTAAACTATATGAGCAATCAACACTTATCAGAGCAGGAAATTATCAGGCGCGATAAATTAAAAGAACTTACTACACTCGGTATTGACGCTTATCCTGCTGCCTTATTTCCTGTGAACACTACTGCAAGATTTATAAAAGACAACTACAAAGGAGAAGAAAATAAAGATGATCCGATGGCTATCGGATTTGCAGAGGTGTATATTGCTGGAAGAATTCTTAGTATTCGCGATATGGGAAAAGCCTCTTTCGCTGTACTTCAGGATGCGACAGGAAAGATCCAATTATATATAAGAAGAGACGACATCGCACCGGATGAGGATAAGACTCTGTACAATATAGTGTGGAAAAAGCTGGTAGATATTGGAGACATCATCGGCGTAAAAGGGTATGTATTTACTACCAAAACCGGCGAAACTTCTATCCATGTGTCGGAGTTAAAGATATTGTCAAAATCACTTCGTCCCCTACCAGTCGTAAAAGAAAAAGATGGAGAAACTTTTGATGAAGTTACCGATTCAGAATTCAGGTATCGCCAGCGCTATGCCGATCTTATTGTAAATCCGCATGTGAAGGAAACATTTATTAAGAGAACTAAAATGGTAAATGCCATGCGGAGTTTTTTGAATGAACAGGGAGCGCTTGAGGTGGATACACCTGTCTTACAAAACATTCCCGGAGGAGCTGCAGCGCGCCCTTTCAAAACTCATCATAATGCATTAGATGTCCCTTTCTATCTCCGTATTGCCAATGAATTGTATTTAAAAAGACTAATTGTTGGTGGGTTTGAATGGGTATATGAATTCAGTCGTAATTTTAGGAATGAAGGCATGGACCGTACGCATAATCCGGAATTTACTGTTCTTGAATTTTATGTAGCCTACAAAGATTATTTGTGGATGATGGAGACTACCGAACAATTATTAGAACATGCGGCCCAGGCTGTTAATGGATCTACCAAAATTCTTGCCGGCGAAAAAGAAATTGACTTTAAAGCGCCTTACAAAAGAATAACCATGTATGATGCTATTAAAGAATTCACCGGAATTGACATTAGTACTAAAAATGAAGATGAATTAAGGGATGTCTGCCAACAGCTAGGTATACATGCAGATAAAACCATGGGAAAAGGAAAATTAATTGATGAAATTTTTTCAGAGAAATGTGAGGATCATTTTATCCAGCCAACATTTATCATTGATTATCCGTTAGAGATGAGCCCACTAACTAAAAAGCATCGAAGCAAGCCGGGCCTGGTAGAGCGTTTTGAACTCATTATCAATGGAAAAGAAATTGCCAACGCATACA
>JBDTIC010000175.1:0-12293 GCA_039936595.1 Ginsengibacter sp.
ATTACGACTCCAAAAGTAGAAGTTGTAAAGAAAGCAGTAAAGGCTGCCACCAAAAAAGTGCAACCTGAAAAAGTAACAAACGCCGCCGCAAAAGTAGTCACCAGTAAAGTAGTCACACCTATAGCTAAGAAAGCAAATGCCGCGAAAAAGGCTGTTTCGAAAACGATTCAACAAGCCAATAAAAAAGTGGGCAAACCGATAGCTAAGAAAACCAGCGCAGCTAAAAAGACTGTTTCCAAAACAGTTAGGCAAGCTATTAAGAAAGTAACCACACCGGTAGCTAACAAAACCAGCGCAGCTAAAAAGACTGTTTCCAAAACAGTAAAACAAGCTATTAAAAAAGTAACCACACCGGTAGCTAAGAAAGCAGGTGCGGCAAAAAAAGATGTTGCAAAAACAGTAAAGCAGGCTTATAAAATAGGCGCATCTGCTAAGAAAGTAGCTAAAAAGTCAGTCGCAAAAAAATAGTCTATCACTTTGCTCAGTAGCGATGACTCACGATTTGAAATAAAAGGACCACGCAGATGATACCTGGCGTGGCCTTGTTTCATTGCCCATCATCTATGCTTACGTTTAAAAATTCGAGCTTAATGTAAATTCCGGCAACATTATTTGCCTCCCGCCCTGCATTGCAGATTCATGAGCGAGAATTCCTACACAGGTGATATTTGCAGACTGGCGTGCATTCGGGAATGGGTCTCTTTCTTCTACCAAAGCAGTTAGAAATTCATGCACCAAATGTGGATGCGAACCTCCATGCCCTGATCCCTGGATAAAGGATAAATGCTGATGGCTGTCTGCATCATATACTCCAGCAGTAGTAAATGATTGAATTGCCTTTGGGAGCAAGTGGGCGTAGTCAGGAATTTTGACATGTTCCGCTGTTTCACCCGTATGTATCACAGAATCCTCATCCTCAATAAGGGTCCATTCAAAAGATTTTTTAGAACCATACACGTCAAAACTTTCACGGTATTGCCGGGCTGTGTTAAACAAAGAGCGGGTGACTTCCGCAGCTAAATCCGAGTGATGAAATTTAATGTGGCACGTTTCTATCGCGAATGGTGAATTGTATTTGCTTATGAGATCATCGTCTATTCGCCCTGATCCAAGGCAGGAGACATATTCGGCATCCGTCTTAGCCAGGGCAACGACCGGCCCTACACAATGCGTAGCATAATGCATTGGAGGCAAACCCTCCCAATAGCCCGGCCAGCCAGCCATTTCCTGCTGATGCGATGCCCGTAGAAATTGCAGCCTGCCCAATTCACCCTTTTCATACATTTCCATTACAAAAAGAAACTCCCTGCTATAAACTACTGTTTCCATCATCATATAAATAAGCCCGGTTTCTTTAACTGCTTCTACTATTTTGCGACAATCCTCTACGCTCGTGGCCATAGGTACCGTACATGCCACATGTTTGCCGGCTCTTAATGCTTTAATAGATTGTTCCGCATGATTTTGAATGGGCGTATTAATATGAACCGCATCCACAGCCTCATCTTTTAGAAGCTCATCAAAATCGGTATATCGTTTTTCAATGCCAAAGGCATTACCCACCTGGTTTAATTTGTCCACATTGCGTTGGCAGATTGCATACATATTGGAGTTAGGATGACGCTGGTATATGGGAATAAATTCTGCTCCAAAACCGAGGCCTACGATTGCGATATTGATGGTATTCTTTTTCATTTGTATCTAAAATTAAGTATGATAATCAGTGAGCTTTGTCGCCTCAAAGATATTATCAGCGATTTACTTTTACTGACTTAAGAATGACAAAGTTTTTAATTTTAAATTGTTTTCAAATGGAATTAAAATTTTTGGCGTTTTTCTTTAAATGTGAAACAGCCCGAATTAAATACCATCGTGTCTTTCCAGGATGGAGACGAGACCAAGATAAGGCATAACAAATGAAGAGGTATTTTGTATGGTTTCGGAATTAAAAAATAGGGTAGGAATTATTTTATACAAATGTCCTTATTCCAACAGATGTGTATGAATTTCTGAAGTCTTTTGGGGGAGAATTTTTTTTAAAAAAAATGCGGTTGAAGTGGGACATGTTGTTGAACCCACTTTTATAAGTAATTTCACTAATGCTATGGGTTGTGTCAATAAGCATTCGTGAGGCGTGGCCAAAACGTATTTCATTTAATGTGTCCACAAAGGTTTTGCCGGTCCTTAACTTAAAGAACCTGCTAAGTAAAACCTCAGTCATACAGGCCATTTTAGCAGCATAAAAGACTGATAAAATAATATATACTTGTAATTTTGATGTGAAATAACTTTGGTTGATTATGCAAGGTCAGTTTAATAAGTACTTTAGCGAAAAATGTTGGTAATAACAGGTGGCCTTGTGGTGAAATAAAAAGATGGGAGTTATAATAAAAATTTTCATTAAAATGATTTACCCACCTTTTAGTGAATTCATCATAATTTTTTATAAAAAACTCCTTCATAAACATGTCACGCCACCTGTTACTTATAATTTTTGTAATTCTGATAAGCGACCAATCACACAGCCAACAAAAAAACAATTTTCTCTCGTGTATTTCCTCTCCGGTGTTATTTAGAGGAAATGAAAAAACAGCTTATCGCGATCCGGCTGTTTTGTATCACAATAATAAATTTTATCTGTTCTTCACGTTGGTGAGAATAGAAGACAGCGGTAAAGTGTTTTCATATACAGCCATGTCCATGTCAGAAGATTTGAAGAGATGGTCGCCGGTAAAAATATTAACTCCGCGCAATCAAAAGCTGAATTATTGCAGCCCCGGAAATGTGGTTCAGTATAAGAATGAATGGATACTTTGTTTACAAACTTATCCCCGGCCTGATTATACAGTGGATCAAATGCCACGCTTTGGTACGGGAGATGCCAGGATCTTTATCCTGCGCAGCACAGATCTTCAAAACTGGAGCACGCCTGAATTAATAAAAGTAAAAGGGCCTGATGTTTCTGAAAATGAGATGGGCCGAATGATAGATCCTTATTTATTAGAGGATAAAGATGAACCAGGAAAGTGGTGGTGTTTTTATAAACAAAACGGAGTAAGCATGTCTTTTACTTATGACTTTAGAAAATGGACTTATTTTGGCCATACGGAGTCAGGGGAGAATGCGTGCGTTTTGATTGAGAACAATAAATATGTACTTTTTCATTCGCTCAAAAATGGAATTGCTATCAAGCGTTCAGCCGATCTGGAACATTGGCAAGACTGGGGACCCCTTATCACACTCGGGCAGAACGAGTGGTCGTGGGCAAAAGGAAGAATTTCCGCCGGCGCCGTTATTAATTTGAAAAGCAATCCACTGTTTGGAAAATACATTATGTTTTTTCATGGTTCGGGGCCTCTTACAGAAGAGCAGGGCGATTTTGATAAAAACGCCTCTATTGGAATCGCCTGGAGCGATGATCTCAGATACTGGAGTTGGCCGGGCAAAGCGGTTAAAAGAGCTAAAACTGATTTTTAAAATTTGTACCCTTCAATCATTGTCTGTTTTTATTTTGTTACTTTCAAAATTCCTCTCATAATACGCCAATGCCCGGGGAAGGTGCATAGATAAGGATAATTTCCCGGAGTTTCCGGCACTTTAAAGATGAGAATAAATTGTCCATTAGGATCTATTAGCGGAGTGGATGCCAGTACCTCGGGTATTTTAGGAACATAATTTATTTTTGCACCATCACCTGTTTGGGCCAGTTTATCGGCGGCAGCGCCCACTTTCTCTGTGGCTCCCCTTTTTATAATTACCAGGTTGTGCTGCATGTAATCAGAGTTTTTTAACACGAGTTGTATAGTGCTACCAGCCTTCACGATAATCAATTGCTTATCGTATCTCATTACATTTTTTACTACAGTTAATGTAATTACCTTATCAACTTTAGCAAATACTTTAGGCGCAGGTGAAGTGCAGTCAAGAGTTTCTAATTTTACTTTGAGGTTGCCTTTAAGCATAAAAGCAGAATCAGCATAATTGGCAATTTTATTATTTACATCCTGAGTTTCCACGCCTACTCTTATGGGTGCCTCCACATCTTTTGTGAATAAACCAGCGCTCTTTGCAGTACCTGCTTCCTTATTGTCAATGAATAATCGCATTATTCCATTTTTTTCTATTCCTGCTTTGAAAGAAAATTTTGCCGGGAGCTGCCGGGAGGTAATAATTTTATAAGCTTTGCCATTTTGGTTTACCCGAAAATGCAACTGATTATCCAGTACAAAAAGTCCATAACCATCGGTCATATTACCCTGGGCCACTATCATTCCGTCTGAAGGAGATCCTGCATTCGTATTCCTTTCTACTTCACCTGTGAGTAGTATTTCTTTACTTTTTATCTCAGGGGGAAAATCATCTTTATTATCCCTGGTATTAGTCCTCCTGAGATCTATGTCATTTAACCGGCTACCAAAAGCCAAGCGCTGTGCCATAGAGGCTTCCATCAATGAAGGGTTTTCATTCAGGCCTTTCTTTTTAAAAGCAGCTCTAAAGGTTTCCTGGTTAATTTTGCCAGCAATAGTTAATGCATATTTCAACCAGGTATCAGTAACATTTTCTTCTTTTTCTGCCATGTTCAACAAAGTGGTGCCTATTTCTGAAGATGGTTTCATGTCGGTAGTGGCCAATACCGCCGCTAATCGAACCCTGAAATCCTTATCCTCAAATAGTTTTGCCTTTTGCATTGCAATAAACGTGGCAGGTGTTTTTGGTAAAACTTCGATGGCTGCTCTTCGGACACCTGCAGCCGGATGGTTCAATGCGTGTACGGCTACGTCAAATGCAACTTTATTGGGGCCATCAAACGCATGTAAGCCGTCCATCGTCCATAAGGCATGAAGTGCTGGCGCATTAATTCCTGTTTCATCTAATTGCTCATTTTGTACCAGCTTATACAAAGCCGGAAATACACTTTTATCCCCTTTTTCAACCAGTAAACGTTGAGCAGTAGTTCGCCAAAACATGTTTTTGTTTGACAGCGCATTAACCAAACCTGCTACATCATTTTTATTAAGCTGAAGCGTATTCTTCTGATCACTGCCTTTATACACAATCCGGTATATCCTTCCGCGTTCGTGATCTCTCAAGGGGTTAATATAGGCATTGCCTTTGCCGTTTACGGCGTCTAAACCGGAAGATGCTTTGCTGGGTGTTGGGTTATGCTGGATTATAAAGTCATACCAATCGGCTACCCACACAGCGCCATCCGGACCTACTTCGGCTTGTACGGGTGCAGCCCATTCATCTGCGCTCACCAGCATATTCCATCCATCCCCATATTCTTTAAACCCGGAACCTTTTTGTTCTAATAATACACGATGGATCAACCGGCCCGTAGGTTCATTTACAAAAGCCACCTTGTTCCAATATTCTTTAGGATAAGTTCTGGCTGTGTATAAATTATGTCCCGCTGCCGCAGTAAAACCGCCATGTACGTCTACCTGACGCAGGTTTTTAGTAGCTACGTGCATGCCATAATGAGAATCAATTTTCTCAACACCCGTTTCATTGATTTTGGCTTTATCAAAATATCGTTTGGGCATACCCAGGAATCCGCTATGCGTATTATTGGCTGTGGATATAAACACGTCAAAATCTTCAGAAAAGCCAAGTCCCCATGTATTATTGCTGGTGGTGGAAAGAAATTCGAGATGTGTTCCGTCAGAATTAAAACGATAAACACCACTACCAAAACGCAGTGATTCGTTACCTACTTTGCCATCAAAGCCTGAGTAACCTACAACTCCCCATATTTTATTATCAAGACCGTAACACAAATTGGATGCCTGGGCATGCGTGTCGCTTTTGCCCCAGCCTGTTATCACCTTTTCCCTTATATCAGCCTTATCATCTCCATCAGTATCTTTTAGGAATAAAAAAGACGGAGCCTGGCTCACGATGATGCCGCCATTAACAAAAACGAAACTGGTCGGTATATTTAGTTTGTCTGCAAACACGGTTACCTTATCCGCCTTTCCATCGCCATCCGTATCTTCCAATATTTTAATTCGGTCATCACCACGATCATCTGTTTTAATTTCATTTGGATAATCAACCGTCTCAATAACCCACAATCTGCCACGCTCATCCCAATTCATAAAAATCGGATTAATGATATCAGGTTCAGAAGCGAACAACTGTAAATTAAAGCCAACAGGCACTTGCATCATTGACATGGATTCTTCCGGTGTAAGTGATTGCTGAACTTTTGGGGGAGGAACTCTTTTTTCATAATTAGGAACCGGGCCGTCAAAGTATTTTGGGTCGGCTATTGTAAAGGAATCTAGCTTTTCCTTTGCAGCACCGCCAATGGCATACATAATTCCGTTCTCTACTAATTTTAGAAAATCAGGATTATTAAAAGTATTTTCATCATGGCCATAAGCGGTGTAAAAAACATGTCCTTTTCCGTAGGGTCTTATCCAGGTGTAAGGCTCGTGGTGATCACCTTCTACCCGTTCCATGAGCACTTCTATATTTTTGCTGATCTTATCGTGCACATAAGTTTCATCTTTGGTGGTAAAGTTGTGAACGCCTTTCATTACAGGATTTCCAGGCTCTGTAATTACAGAAGGAAAAGAATCATAGCCATGGCTTTTAAACTGCCCGCCAATCATTTCGACCACTTCAGGTGAATTACGGAAGCAATAAGAAGCGCAATGCAAAGCAATAAATCCTTTACCGCCTTTCACAAAATCAAGCAATGCTTTTTCCTGCGAAGGAGTGATGGAATCATAGTTGGCATACAACAAAAGGCCGTCATATTGAGATAATGTTTTTTCATTCAGATCATCAGGATCAGTACTGTAAGAAATGTTGATGCCATCTTTAAAATATTCTTTGGTTAATATATCCGCCAGCAGTTCAGAATTATGGTGTTTGCTGGTGTGGCCAAGAAATAGAATTTCGATGCGGCTGGGGCTGTCGGATAAATCTACATTATGTGCACCCGGAGTAAAAGCAGCAAATATTATAAGGCAGCTAAATAATAGAAAGTTTTTTTGGAACATGGAATTTTAATCATGATAAAATAATTGCCAAATATCAGTAAAACAGTTTGAAAATATAATTGATCCGCTATCTATTTCTGATTACATTTTATCAAGATTCCACTTCATTTGCAATGAAAGAAATGCTTTAATGCCGATTTTCATAATGAACATTTCACATTTAAGTAGGGTGCAAGATCTTAGGTAATCGCGTTTAGTTCATTTTGACGTTTACATTTCGGACTAAAATTTACCTGAGATTTTTTTCCTTAACATATTCAAGCACATCACCCGATGCAATCACGGCTTTTCCTTCGACATTCCCATTGTACCAATAGATCCATGAATTTACTTCAGTTCCATCTTCTTTAAAAATAGTTGCTAATACCCTCACGTACAAAGGGCTTTCAGAAGCTTCGGGGCTTACTCCTTCATAATCGTCTAACTGGCCGATTGCAAATGAAAATTGATCTTTGTTATTGATCTTATATAATTCACCTTTTATGAAATAGTTTCCTGTCGTTGGTGTTGCAACGGGATTATTTCCCAAATCACTTAAAATGCCTTTTACTTTGGCCTTGCTGACAAAATGAAAGTATTGATGGATGTACCTGTACTCTTCACTTTGAAACCCTTCTAGCAAAGAGCTGTAAACAAATAAATAGTCTGAATTTTGTTGTTCCATGATACTGTAATTTATGTTCGGAAGTTACGATTATAAAACCAACGTGCTATACTTTTTTAGTTTCTTCGCGACTAAAAGTTGGCTTACTGGTTGTGGCTGTAAAATCGTATTTAGTACCTTGAAAATTTGAAAAGCAAAAATGGAAATAGGTTCATATTCCCTCAATGGTTGGCTGAAAGCAGTAGCGGACTTTTTTCTCAAAGGCAATGGACCATGTGAAGTTCCAGGATAAACGCCTTGCTTGCTTGTTTATATTGATTTTTTGTATGAATACTACTCTATCCTTTTGTCGGTCACACGTACAGTGAGTGCCATTAGACTTTCTAATCAGATTGTAAACATAGACCTGGCTAGAATTATTAAAATAACTTTGCTAACAGTAGCATGCATATCAAGGAAACAAATCATAGTGATATCCGGACTATGAGAGGAAGCTCTGACTACAAACTATACCCTGACTCAGCAAATCATTATATGAATCTTTACACCACTTATTGCGAGACGCATAAAGATCAATGCGCAGACTTATATTCCAACGACAAGCATCCAAAATTTTACCAACAAAAGAAAATGGAATTTGTAAATAAAAATGACCGCCATAACTGATCAATCGCAAGATCTCAAAAACTAAAACCTGTATATTGATTTTGGATAAATATTCATTCAATGTTGCCACGTAAATACTCTTTTAAGGGCAGGCATCAAGGTCGGCAGGTGCTGAATCATACTTCCTGCATCAATTTACTTTGTCGCGAGGTAATTATAATCAGCAAGCAAAGTTTCTAAAAACAGCACTGGTTGCATTTCTGTTTTAATTTCTAATATCATCTGAACCTTTAATGCGAGCCTTTCACAAGTGTTAATATTATTTTCCTTGTAATACAGGTTGACTATATTTTTAATAGTATTGATGTCACGATCAGTAAGCCTTAGCACCGCTGGAAAACTGGGTGTGTAATCTATTTCATCAATATTAATGAATACCGTATCATGCACTGAAAATCGAGATTCGGTATTTATAACTACTGTATTAGCTGCCATATCACCCAGGCGTTGGTTTTTCTTATTAACGGCAATAAAAATTAGTACGACCACTCCCCAAAAGCCGGTAATGATGATATACGCCAACATGCTTGTAATACTAAAAAAAGTATATCCAAAAAAAAATGGCCATTCAAACGCCTTAAACATCCAGCGCAGAAGGTATTGGCTCAAGGAAGGTCGTCCACCATAAAGGCTGATCACTCGTATATTCAGTACTTTTTTACCAATTGTCTGGCCGTTCATCATCATTTCACTGACCAGTGAGTACAGCAGCATAGGAATGGAGATGGTAAGAATGTCCAATCCGACGTGACTCTTCAGCCTATCGATATCTTCAAGATCAAAACCTGCATAATAAAAATACTTCATACCCATAAAAAACAAAAGCAGGATGGTGAAATCAATTAAATAGGCAAACAACCTTTTATGGGCCTCAGCCAGTTCAAATTCGAGGTCAATATTAAAAGGTGTTTGTATTTGTATAAACGCCATCAGGCAATTTATTGTTTATAAATAAAATTTATGGGTTTATTTTTTTAATGATTAGATTGTTTCGGTTGGGTATAGTTATTTTGTATCTGCAATGTTTACCTCATTTCCTATTGACCACGGACGATGTTTTTAATTGTTTTATATGCGTGAAGCAAAGTTTATAAAAAATAGCGTTGATAAATGGAATCAATACCAGCATGAGGAAACGAGTGATCCTGATGAAATGGCTGACAGGTTCATTACTTTGTTAGATGATCTTTCTTACGCTAAAACATTTTATCCCGGCAGCAAGGTGGCAAGGTGGATCAATGGAATTGCCGCCACTATTTACCAGGGTATTTATAAAAACAAAAAACCGGATATTTCCCGCATCTTACGTTTCTGGAAGTATGAATTGCCTCTTCTATTCAGACGATATCATAAAATATTTCTTTTTACTTTTCTTTTATTTGTTGCTTTTGTTGGTGCAGGTGTGTTATCTTCTTCTGCCGACCCCGATTACGCAAGAAATTTTTTTGATCATAGGGTACAGCCTGGATATTATGACCAGACTATATCCTCGATCCGCAACGGAGACCCTTTTGGGGTTTATAAAGATGATAATCCATTCTCTATGTTTGTGCGTATTGCATACAACAATATCAGCGTGGCTTTTAAGACCTTCCTATTTGGTTTGTTGTTTGGCGTAGGCACTGTATTATACATGTGGACTAATGGAGTGATGCTGGGTTGTTTTCAATACCTGTTTTTTGCGCAGGGCCTGGGTTGGCAGTCAGTAATGGTGATCTGGATACATGGCACCATTGAAATATCTTCTATTGTCATTGCAAGTGGCGCCGGGATTATTTTAGGAACGGGATGGCTTTTTCCGGGAACTTTTACTCGTAAAGATTCTTTTTTACGGTCAGCAAAAGACGCAATGAAAATTTGTATCAGCCTGATCCCTTTTTTTATTGTTGCTGCTTTTTTTGAAAGTTACATTACTCATCTTATGAGCAATACTTTTCAAAAAAACTCAGAGGGCATTGGTTTACCAGTGCCGTTGAGCATCATCATACTGGCTGGGTCATTTTTTTTAGTGCTTTGGTATTTTGTACTGTATCCTGCCAGGCTTCAGAAGGACGGCCTTAAGCTACAGGATGGAAAAATAGTAAAGGATGGCATTATATATGAAAAATAATCCGGTAATATTTATTTGGTTATTAATATTGTTATTAAGCAAAAGTAATAACCTGTGTGCTCAATTAATACCTTTAACAGATACAGCAGTTTCTATCCAACCCTTTGATATTCAAAAAGTACCTGGGAGCTATGACGATAGTACATACCGCGCCTTAAATGATACTATTTACAAATTTAGGCGAAGCAGAGAATTTGTCTACATGAACGATCTCGATAGTCTTTTGAGAACAGCGTCTCATCTCCAAAATGACACAATTAACTCCGATGAAAAAACAGGCAGAATTAATCGTAAAAGAAAAGAACGAAATGATTTATCAGCAATCAACAAAATTTTGAACAGCGCACCATTACAGGTAGTCTTTTGGGTGCTGGCTTTTCTATTTATCGTATTTATTTCTTATCGCCTGCTTTCTAATTATGCTATATTTAAAAGAAGAAAGAGCTACCTGTCAGAGCAAACCGATGATGAGTACCCACAGGAATTGGCTGATGCGTCTCAATATGATGCTTTAATTGAAGAAGCAGAAAATAAGCCAGATTATAATCTTGCAGTGAGATACGCATTTTTGAAAACGCTTAAAAACCTTGTTGATAAGGAATTGATCATTTTTGATCCTTCTAAAACCAATAAACGATATATAGAAGAGTTCAAGGCTCATAGCGGTACAGAGGAATTTGAATCTCTCGTTTACAATTATGAATACGTCTGGTATGGAAAGTTTTCGATTACTATTATCTTTTACGAACAGTTAAAAGCTAAGTTTGACTTTTTTGATAAAAAGTATAACGTCAATTGAAACTCTTATTCAAATATATGGTATGTGTGGCGCTGATTGGCACGACGGGAATCGGGTGTGTTCCCAATCTTCGCAGCAGACTCCCTTCCCTAACTGAAAGTTATCGCAAAACAGACAAATTACCTTTTGGTTCTTTTATAGCTTACCAGGGTTTTGAATCGGAGTTCAGAGGTTATCGGATCAGAAGAGCAGATAAGCCATTTGACAAAACCTGGATTGAAATGAAAGATGATCCCGGTTTTGGGTCACAGTATTCTCTCTATTTTTTAATCACCAAAGATTTGATGCTAACCGACGACGAAACGAATGCAATGATGCATTTTGTAAAAGAAGGCAACGATCTTTTCATCTCTGCCGAATATGTAGATACTGGGTTGCTTGAAGCGGTTTTTTGTAAAGTAGATGTTCAAAATGAATTGATCAGTGAAGCTATGGGTAGAATGGGTGACACTTTTGTGAGTATGTATTATGGTGACGATTTTAAAAGCCAGAGATATGGATATTACTATTTTCCTTTTTCAAACTATATCAAAAGTTATGATTCCTCTGTCACAAGAGTTCTCGGAGTTAATGAGCAAAATCTTCCCAATTATGTAGTGTTATTTTTCGGTAAGGGAAGACTTTATCTGCATTTGGCGCCGCGAGCCTTCAGTAATTATTTCCTGCTTACCAAAGAAAATTTCAAATACTTTAATAGTGTAACAGCGTATTTGCGTTATGAGCCACAGTATGTGTATTGGGATGAGTATTATAAAAATATAACGCCTCCAATTAATAAAAATTTGCATAAGAAAAATGCTGATGATGATTTTTCCTCTCTAAGTGTCCTAAGAAAGAATCCTTCTTTGTGGTGGGCTTTTTGTATTGCAACAACCGGCATCCTGTTATTTGTAATTTTCAACGTCAAAAGAAAGCAAAAGCCCGTTAAGATAATAATGCCTCATTCCAATACTACTGTTGCTTTTGCCGAAACCATTGGTGCTCTTTATTTGCAGCAAAAGAATAATAAAAATATCGCAGATAAGATGATTACTTATTTTTATGAATATTTACGAAGAAAATATTTTATCAATACTTCATCTATTGATGGATATTTCATCA
>JBDTIC010000176.1:0-9342 GCA_039936595.1 Ginsengibacter sp.
ATTAGTTTCTCATTAATTCTTCTTGATAAATAGGCACCTACTTGTGCGCCTGGTATTACGCCTATCGCAAGTCCTATAACCATTTTTGTTATTAAAGGATTGTCGTAGTTACCCTGGAACAGATGCACCAAAACACTTACGGTGGCCATCACGGCCAATATAAAATGAGAAGTAGCCGTTGCGATGTGTACCGGAAACAAAAGCCATTCGGTCATAGCAGGAACATGAATAATACCACCGCCAATTCCTAAAAGAGGCGAGAAATACCCTACAAACACACTGATCAACATTCCAAGCCTTAAATTATAAGCATACTCATAATGTTCTCCCCATCTATCAGTCAGTTTTTGTGTTATCCATCCCCTTGGGCCTGCAGTAACAGGCTTTTTATTCTGTTGTTCTTTACCCCCGTTAATGAGCAGCAGGATTGCTAATCCAAGCATCAAAATACCAAAGATGATATCAAATACACCACGTGGAATTATTTTAGTAGTAAGCACTCCAAGAATTGACCCTGGAATTGTGCAAATAGCGAAAATGATCCCTGCCTTATAATCCACCTTTTTTGCATACATATAAGCTACCGAACCTGATATGGCATTGCAGGCAACAATCACCATTGAGATAGCAGTAATTGTCTCCGGAGAAAAATCAGGTCTCATAATTATTAATACGGGAACCAAAATAAAACCCCCGCCTGCACCTATTAAAGTTCCAAGCGTACCGATTAAAAAGCCAATGGTAATTAATAGATAAATATTCTCCATAATTATGACAAGATGAAAATATAAGTATTATCCAAAAGAATAAAATGTTATTTAAAGATGGCGATTATCAGCTATGTAAAGTCAATAGCAATTTCTGTTCTTTTAGGTTCAAAAAATGAAACGCATTTTATTTGACGATTTGCTGATTAATTATTAGAAGGATCCATTAAATTTATTACTTCGGAATTACTTTCTTCCGGACTGCTTTCATTATACTCAATGATAAAATTGTTTGTCCCATTCCCTGCAATGATCGTCATGTACTTTTGTTGGATGAGTTCCAAAATATTTAAGAAAATAAATATAGCGTGAATACGTTCTTCACATACATCAAAAATTTTCTCAAACGAAAGCGTGTGCTCCGATTGAATACGGTCAAGCATATATTTACGCGTGCCTTCCATAGTATAATTATAGCTGATAACAGTATGCACAGGCTGATGCCTTTTATCGTGTAAGCGCTGGGCGACTTTCTCAAACGCTGTCATCAATTTAAACAAAGTAACTGTTTGTATCTCTGTTCCTTCACTGGCTTCTTCGCCAATCGCAGAAAGCTCTTCATGAATATTTCCCCTCTTTACCATCATCATTCTCAACGCCTCCATTTCGCTCATTTTCAGAGATGCTTCCTTGAACCTTTTATATTCAAGAATTTTATCAATTAATTCCTGTCTGGGATCTATCTCATTACCTGATAGATCTAATTCTTTACGCGGTAAAAGCATTTTTGCTTTAATACGCATTAATGTGCTGATGAATAAAATAAACTCGCTGCTCAACTCAATGTTCAATGATTCACCGGCATGAATGTAAGCCAGAAAATCATCAGTGATTTTACTGATTGGGATGTTATAAATATCGAGTTCGTCCCGTTCAATAAAGAAAAGTAACAAATCAAATGGGCCTTCAAATTGAGGCAGTTTTATTTGATAGGTTTCTGTTGTCATTAATGCAAGGTTGGGTGTGGTAATGATACAAAAAAAATCCCGATGAAATAATCATCGGGAAAGCAAATTTAGCAAAAATTTATTGTGATATTCTATCTCCTTTTAAGTTCATCGCGGATCTCAATCAATAACTGATCAGTACTGGAAGGCCCTGCAGGGGCAGCTTCTTCTTTCTTTTGAAGCTTACTTATAGATCGTACAAGCGTAAAAATTACCAGCGCAAATACAATAAACTTAATTACCGCTGACAGAAAACTACCATACTTTACTGCCCCCCAATGTAAGTCACCAATATTCTCAAGGTGCATGGCATTAAGCGCGGGAGTGAGTAGAAGAGGTGTAATAATGTCATCTACCAGTGACGTAACTATTGCACCAAAAGCAGCCCCGATGATCACTGCAACCGCGAGGTCCATTACATTGCCTTTTAACGCAAAGGCTTTGAAATCGTTGATAAAACTCATAGTTTTAATTTTTAAAAGTGTAAAATAAAATTTTTAAATCATTTTTAAATCAGCTTTTTCAGATACGGATGCAAGACTTAAATATAGGTTATTTAATTATAATTATTAAATATTATCTTTTTCAGACTGTAATAATTCGCGCCTGAGTTGCCTTGAAGTTTTGGTACTTCCGTCATGACTCCATCCTGGCGGCATGATCAGGTATTTAATTTTTACACCTAAAGGAATTTTTTTGTGCAGATCGTGAGCTATGTTTTTCCATTCATGAAATATAACATTTGTGAGGTGATAAGGGTGCTTCAAATGGGATGTAAGCCCATACCTTACAGGATCCCTCTTTATTTCTTTCTGAAAAGTACCAAATATCCTGTCCCAGATAATCAGCACCATCCCCATATTCTTATCCAGGTATCTTGTGTTACTTGCATGATGCACTCTGTGGTGAGCAGGACTTACAAAAGCTGCTTCGAACCAGCGCGGCATTTCATTAATATACTGTGTGTGCACCAATATCCCATATATCTGGGTTAAAGAATACATAAATACGATATCTATTGCCTTAAACCCCAATAACACCAGTGGAATAAAATAAACAAACCTGTATAGAGGCTGTAAGACGGATGAACGAAATCCTGTAGTTAGATTAAATTCTTCAGATGAATGATGAGTAACATGTACCGCCCAGAACAACCTGCAAAAATGATCTATCCTGTGTTCAAAATAGAAAACAAAATCTTCAAAAATGAAAAGTAAAAACCAGTATAACAAAGGGTAAAATGCAAAACTGATAAAATGGAATTTGTAGATATAAACAAGTATGACCACATACACTGCACGAAAAAGAATATCGATACCGCCATTTAAAATACAGAGGTAGATATTCATTAACGTCTCTTTAAACGTATAGTACTTCTTAAAGTTTAGATTACTTAGAATTATTTCAAACCCTATTACTACGATGTATAAAGGTGTAGCTACTAATAAAAGTAATTGCTCGTTAAACATTAGAAAAGGCCTGTATTTAAACTGACATGATCTCTTTCTCTTTTACGCTAAGGTATTTATCAATCAACACAATATTATTATCGGTAATTTCCTGGATTGCAGCCTCCGCATCTTTCGCAGCATCCTCACTAATACCTTCTTTTTGAGCTTTTTTTACTTGCTCAATGGCATCGCGACGAATGTTGCGGATTACTATTTTTGCCTGCTCACCTTCACTATTACTTTTTTTTACAAATTCTTTCCTTCTTTCTTCTGTAAGTGGCGGAAGAAACAAACGGATGATATTCCCATCATTTTGTGGATTGATACCAATGTTAGCCGCAATAATCGCTTTTTCTATGGGCTGAAGCATCTTTTTTTCCCATGGCTGGACAGTTATTGTACGCGCATCCATCACACTTATATTTGCGACCTGATCAATCGGAGTAGGATTTCCGTAATATTCAATAGAAATACCATCCAAAATAGAGGCATTTGCTTTACCGGCGCGTATTTTCACTAATTCACTTTCAAAAAAATCTATCGCTCTCTGCATGGATGCCGGCGTTTCATCTAATAATTCAGTAATCTCGTCTGTCATAGATTCAATATTTTTATATGGTTTATAGTAATACCAAATTCAGCATTACAAATAAGCCACAAAATTAATAAAACGTAGCGAGAAATAATTTTTAGCTGGATTAATTCTACTCAACCGCTTCTTCAGCCAATGTAAGAATTTTATGCGACTTCAAAACAGATTCTTCTTTTAACTGGTCGATAATCGCTAGCCTTGTTTTCTTTATTGGCCTTATGTAATATACCACGCCAACTACCGACGTTGCCATAAGAGCAAGGAAGAGCATGACCATAGTGGTCCCTGTAAATTGTAATGAGTAAGCGATGCCGATGAAGCAAATGTTCGCCAGCACGCAAGAGAGAGCTATTGTTTTATGGCTTAGCCCAAGATCAAGTAACATGTGATGAATATGATTTCTGTCCGGAACAAAGGGCGAACGACGGCTTAATATTCTAAGGCCCACTACACGCAGTGTATCAAAGAGAGGAACAAGTAAAATAGAAAACCCTATAGCGGGTGCCGATGACAGAGGAAAACCATAAGCAGGATCGCTTGCAACTGAAATAAATTTTATCACAAAAATAGAATTAAGTAAACCGATCAGTAACGAACCTGTATCACCCATAAATATCTTTGCCGGATTAAAATTATAAATCAGGAAGGCGACCAGGCTGCCTGCCAGTGACAAAGCCATCACCGTATATAAAATTTGCCCTGTCATGTAAAAGTAAAACCCAAATATAATAGACGTAAGAAGTCCAAGACTGCCGGCAAGTCCATCCACTCCGTCAATGAGATTAAACGAGTTAGTGATCACAACAATAGTAAACAGTGTGAGTAAAAAACTGGCCGCCGGGGGAATGGTGTGGATCCCTAAAAATCCATACATATTGGTAATTTCTATCCCTCCAAATTTGATAAGAATTGCCGCCGCCATTAGTTGCCCAACGAATTTTTTTGCAGCAGTAAGAATTAAAATATCATCCTTGATCCCCATGAAGAATATGATCATGATCGCTGCAAGAAAATATTGAAGCACGGATGTATGGGAAAGAGGAACACCTATAAGCGTAGCGATTATAAACCCTGCAAAAATTCCAAGCCCCCCCAAAGTAGGTATTACATCCTTATGTACTTTCCTTTCGCAAGGTTCATCAAATAGCTTTTTGCTTTTAGCCACTTCAATAATCACCGGAATAGAAAAAAAGGTAATTATAAATGCCAATACACCACTTAAAAAAATAGTATCCATGCGGGATGTTATTAAAACTTTTACAAAAGTATAATTTTGTTTAGAACTTAAAAAAGAACGCCAAACAAGCAGTACTTATTTTACATGCCTTAATTTTTTATATACTTTTGTTCAAATATTTACTCATTTATTCTTTCATCTGCACCTCCCACCATTACTGTATCACTCAATTTCTTTAATGGGTTTGCGCGTATTTCATCATACCACCCTTGATTTTTGATAATTTCAAGAGCGCCAAAAAGTGCAGCAATAAAAGAAGCTGGGTCCGCTTTATCTTTCCCAGCTATATCAAATGCTGTTCCATGATCAGGGCTCGTTCTCACAAAAGGCAGGCCTGCAGTATAATTAATGCCTTCTCCGAATGCCAGTGACTTTAACGGAATCAATCCCTGGTCGTGATACATTGCCAATACTGCATCAAATTTATTATGGTATCCCCTGGCAAAAAAAGCATCTGCGCTAAAGGGGCCCATTATAATCATATTATGATGTTTCGCCTCTTTAATGGCAGGTTTTATTATTTCCTCTTCTTCGGAACCTATTAGTCCATGGTCGCCTGCATGAGGATTCAAGGCAAGGACAGCTATTTTGGGTCTATCTATATTAAAATCCCTTTTTAGTGAAGAATGTAAAATGTTTATCTTACTTAGAATATTCTCTCTGGTAATATGGATGGGAATATCTTTTATAGCTAAATGCTCTGTCACTAACCCTACTCTAAAATTCCCTGCCGCAAGCAACATTAAAACATCTTTCTGATCAAAAAATGTTTTAAAAAATGGAGTATGTCCCGTGTACGGAAATGCTTCATTATAGACATTTTTCTTATGAATGGGAGCAGTAACCAGCGCATCGATCTTCTTGTCTTTTAGCGCCTGGGTAGCTGTTAAAAGGCTTTTTATGGCGTAGCTTCCTCCTATTTCAGTGAGCTCACCAGGGGTGATATTAACTTCTTCCTCCCAGCAGTTAAAAATATTAGTTTGTTTAGGATTGATCTTACTAAAATCTTTTAAACTGGTAAAATTAAAATTAAGTTCGGTGATACTTTTTCTGTAAAAGTTTATGACCTTATTACTTGCGAAAATAACTGGTGTGCAAAAATCCAACATGCGGGTATCAGCAAGCGATTTAATTATGATCTCAATCCCAATGCCATTTACATCGCCACAGGAGATTCCAATAACGGGCTTATTTTCAGTTGATGTGCTATTCAAAATTATTTAGTTAATGTGGTTTTGCAAGATAAATAAAATAATAGATTGTCTGTATGATTTTCCTCCATAACCATTATCTGCTGGACCCAAATTAAAGTGTAGAGCAGTAATAAAATTTCACAGAGTTTATAATTCGCCCATTATTCCCATTTAAAATAACGGCAAACTGAGATCTTTTGAAAAATTTAAAGATTCGACTATTGGCTAACAAATTAAGATTTTTATATTTTAATCGAAAAGCCTAGTTCAGCACTCCTAACTTTTTCCCAACTTTCGTAAAAGCTTCTATTGCTTTGTCCAGATGTTGCAGTTCATGTGCAGCGCTTAATTGCACTCTGATTCTTGCGTGGCCTTTTGCGACTACAGGGAAGAAAAACCCAATTACATAAATACTTTCCTCTAATAAACTGGCAGCAAAGTTTTGTGCCAATACTGCGTCATAAAGCATAATAGGCACAATAGGATGATGACCTGGCTTGATATCAAAGCCTGCTTCCGTCATTTTTTTTCTAAAATATTTTGTATTGCTTTCTAATTTATCCCGCAGATCGGTGGTTTCACTTAAGATATCAAATACCGTAATAGATGCACCAACAATAGCAGGTGCCAACGTATTGCTAAAAAGATAAGGCCTGCTGCGCTGGCGAAGCATCTCAATTACTTCATTCTTCCCAGCGGTAAATCCACCATTGGCACCTCCAAGCGCCTTCCCCAACGTACCTGTGATAAGGTCTATTCTTCCCATAACACCACAATATTCATGAGTGCCACGTCCCTGTTCTCCCATAAAACCAGTAGCATGTGAATCGTCAATCATGGTTACAGCATTATATTTTTCTGCCAAATCGCAAATTTTATCGAGTTGAGCGATAGTTCCATCCATACTGAACACGCCATCAGTAACAATAATTCGGTTTCTAAAATTCTGGCCTTCTTTTAATTTACTTTCAAGATCTTCCATATTGTTATGGTCATATCTTGAACGTTGTGCTTTACATAAACGAACTCCATCTATTATGCTGGCATGATTCAAAGCATCAGAAATGATAACGTCCTCTTCGCCGAATAATGGCTCAAACACGCCACCGTTGGCATCAAAACAAGCAGCATAAAGAATAGCGTCTTCTGTTCCTAAAAAATTTGCAATTTTCTTCTCAAGCTCTTTATGGATATCCTGCGTGCCGCAAATAAAACGCACACTACTTAAGCCATAACCGCGCTCCTCAACTTCTTTCTTAGCTGCCGCCATTACTCTGGGATGAGTAGATAGCCCGAGATAATTATTGGAACAAAAATTCAATACAGTTTTTTCACCGACTTGTATCTCCGAACCCTGTTTGCTGGAAATAATCCTTTCGTTTTTGTAAAGCCCAGCTGCCTTTACTTCTTCTATTTCATTTACCAGCCTTTTTACAAAATCTTCATTCATAACTTGCTTTATTTTTGTTGCCCCAAACCTACAATGAAATCCATAATATTTATCTTAAATGGAATTAATTGTAACTTTTATCGCCATAGTACGTATTATATGAAAATCAGAGTATCTAAAAATATTGCCTCGCTTTTATGACCGAGAAAGAATTTAATAATTGTGTTACTCAATATGCCGATAATGTTTACCGGTTTATTTTAAAAAATCTAAGACATGAAGAAAATGCACGGGATGTAGTGCAGGCTTCCTTTGAAAAAATGTGGGCTAATCGGGGAAAAGTAGAAAATGAAAGAAGTAAATCCTATTTATTTACTGTAGCTTATCACCAAATGATTGACCTGGTAAGAAAAAATAAAAGAATAACACTGGAGAATGATTTTTCATCATCAACAAGAGTAACCGATGAGCCGCAACACCAGCTAAAAAAAATATTAAATGATGCCTTGTACCGTTTGAACGAAACGCAACGAAGTCTTGTATTATTAAAAGACTATGAGGGATATACTTATGAAGAGATCGCAGAAATTACCTCATTGAGCATAAGCCAGGTAAAGGTTTACCTGCACCGTGCCAGGCTGCAATTGAAAAGCTATTTAGTGAAAATAGAAAATGTAATTTAATCATGGATATCAACAGAAATAATTACGAGGAGTTTTTTTTATTATATGCTGATAACGAATTGCTAAACTCAGAAAAAGAAATTGTCGAAGCATTTGTCAGGGAAAATATTGATCTGAAAAATGAATTTTTAATTACACAGCTCACCATCGTTTCTCCTGATAAGGCCATCAAACTCAGTGATAAATCTTTTCTCCTAAAAAAAGAGACGGGTTTTATTACTGAAAATAATTATGAAGAAATATTTATGCTATATCACGATGACGAGCTATCGGAACAGCAAAAAAAAGAAACTGAAAAATTTGCAGAGCAAAGTTTAAAATTTAAAAAAGCATTTGAGTGGATTGGTAAGTCCAAATTAATCCCTGATATGTCCGTCGTTCATCCTATCAAAAATCAGTTGTATAAAAAGGAAAGAAGGGCTAAGATAATAACATTAAACTGGATGAAAGGTATTGTTGCAGCAGTTTTGATTGGCTTTGGAATATGGTTATCATTTTCTTATCTCAAGCAAAGCAATATCAATTTGCGGTCGGGAGGCTTGTCGAAAAGTATTATTAAAGAATCTGTAAAAGAAAAATCAATAGAAAAGAAAAATTCGCTCTTGACGCTCCAGGATAAAAAAATTGATAGCGTTTCTGACCTGAACCAAATTGCGAATTCAAAAAATCATGAAAATGATTTTAATAAGGCGGAACCTAAACAGGAATTAATTTCAATTAGAAAATTAAAAATTAAAAATCAAAAAAGCGGGAATCAGATAGTGAAAATAACCCCTATTAAAATACAGCCAGACAACAACCTTCAGTTAGTAAATTCAAATGAGACAATAGAAGAATTACCGACAAACTTGACTAAAATGGTAAAAAAACTTCAAAACGCTACGGTAACAAAACAGCAAAATGAAATTAATTCTGAAGCTTATAATAACTCTACCGTTCCAACTGTTTACGATAACACTATTAATGATGGCCAGAATTATGTTTTTTATAATATATCAGCAGAAGAATTCAGAAAGTCGAAGGTTGGAGGGTTTATTAAAAAGATAAAGCGTGTAGTCGAAAGGAATAATCCTATAAACCGT
>JBDTIC010000177.1:0-6196 GCA_039936595.1 Ginsengibacter sp.
AGAAGCGAATTTAGGCATTAATGCTATATTGATCGGGGTGATCTAAACCCCATTGCAACAGATTATATATTTTTTCAAAAATATGAATTCTTAAAGATCAAATTAATTCATAGTAAATAATAGTGAAGTACTTTTGAATTATAATTCATTTTATTATGTCTAAAAAGGTGAGGAAGCCTTCGTCTGTACCATTTTTTGAAAGGATCAATTCTTTTCAACGACTGTTTATCTGCATTGCTATCGCGGTGATTATTTATTTCTTAGTACAAATAAAGGATATTGGCAGCCTCTCACATATTATGATCGGATGGAATACTTTTAGCCTGTGCATGATCATTATGAGTTGGGTGAGCTTCTTTATTACTGATTCCAAACAGATCCGTGAGCAATCTAAAGTTCAGGATCCCAGTCGTACTATCATTTTTATTATCATAATAATTGCTACCCTTGTAAGCTTTCTTGCGGTATTGCTACTGATTATTTCTAAGGGAAAAGCTGATGATACATCTTCCTTGCGTGTAGCAATAGCCATTACAGGAATGCTTTTATCATGGTTTTTAATTCATACTATTTTTACACTTCGTTATGCACACATTTACTACGGAGATCATCAAACCAAACCCAATACACATGCCGGTGGCTTAGAATTTCCTGGCGATGCAAAACCCGAGTATCTTGACTTTGCTTATTATTCTTTTGTTCTTGGAATGACCTTCCAGGTATCGGATGTGCAGATCACTTCTAAACGATTCAGAGGCCTTGCCCTTCTCCACGGGCTTTTGTCCTTTGCTTTTAATACCATCATGATTGCTCTTACGATTAACCTGATTGCGTAAGCTATCATTATTTAAAAGATGGCTCTTATAGTAGCTCTGCCTGTATGAACTACAGGATTACTTCCAGGCTTTCTGCCCTCATATTGCAAATTGAGTTCAATATTACCAGCCAGTTTTCTTGTAAGTTCTAAATTCCATAGATAATTTTTACCCGGCAATAAACCATCTAATAAGATATAACCTGCGGTGGTATTCGCATCGCCTGTAAAATTTATATTATTCAATGAGAATCTACCATTGATCGTGCCATTGGAAAGCACATTGTACCTTACTTCGGTAGCCAGTTGATTGTTGACTGCTTTTTCTAACAAACCTGTGTTGTTTCTCTTGATATCATAAGTGTAAATAAGGCTAACGCGGAAATCACTCTTGTAAATGTAACTAACAGATGGTTCTGCGGCTACTTCATTAATCCGGTAATTGCGGTTGGTAAAAGAAGGAGTAGTTAATTGATTGCGCACATATTTATTGGTGAAGTTGGTAGCTATAGACCGGCTTAGATTCCATCTTCCTTTTAGTGAAAGATCGCGAAGTGAATTACTTTCAAAACCATAGTTCAAGAGTGATTTGGAATTATTCAGGCGATGGGTAATATCAACGCCCCATATAGAACTGGTACGATTAAAATAAACAGTATTGGATAAGAAGGAATACAAAGTAATTAACGAAGTATCGACTAATTTTTTATTGAAAGGATTGAATTCAAAGCCTCCCTGCGAAATATCTTTCTTATTGATTTGCAAAGATGAAGTAGTGCTGAATCTCTTAACGAATTTCAAAAAATGTTTGGTACTATTTTTTTTGATAATAGAGTTAGGATTTAGGCTAAAGTTGTAGTTGAATTGAATATAATTTGCCTTCACATACTCATTGGTAGGAGTAAAAACTCTAATCCATTTTTTCTGATCCTGGAATACGGCTATTTCAAATTCATTCAACTGAGGAATCCCATCACCATTATAATCATTCCAGGTATAGTATCCTTGTCCGGCCGGGACTTCCAGATACGTGTATTCTCTTTTTTGTTCCTGTCCCGAGCCTAATTCATACAACACATTTCCTGTCAAAAATCCCTTCCACTCATTGATTGAATATTCCACTCTGCCTAACAGGCTTTCGTCACTTTTCTCATTACTAAAATTTTTATTAATCACATTGAGTTTCCGATAGGTAACATTTACCCTGAGCTGATGATTTTCATTTTTCATTAATTCAGTCATCAGGTTAATGTTCTGGCTTTTATCTTGTGTGGCTAATTTTTTCTGAACCGGAATTTGATTTTCCCTGGTAAAGTAGGTGATTCCCCATTTATTTGGTTTTTTATCAGATGATTTTACATATACCTGCCATGTGTTGAACGCAAAGCTGATAGGAAGTAAAGTATCATATAGTTTATCAATCTGTTGATTGTTTTCCGACGAATAGCTACCACCGATTTTTACATTTTTAAGACCCACAAATGATTTGTACAGGTCAATAGATGGCCTAAAATAAGAGCCTTGTTGTTTGAGGCTATTGATATGAGTGACGTAAAATTTGTTGATAAAATGCCATCCTTTTATATCCATCACATTATCTATTGAATTTCTTATACCCTGGTATTGATCGCTTCGGTCATAACTGGTAAATTGATATTTAACAAAATTGTCTTGCTGATCTTTTAATTGTAATGAGGCGTTCACCAGGTTTTCTGTTGCTGCGGGAGCATTGAATGGCAGGCTCCAATCCCGGTTAAATTCTACATTGCGCAGGGTTTCCAGTGGCCTGAACTTATCTTGAACAAATTCATAACCCACATCGGCTTGTAGTATCAATCCTGGTTTTAAGCCTCCCAATACTTTGTGTTGCGTTACGTAATTCAATTTTGCTGCCAGACCTTTATCCGCTTCTTTTCCTTTGGATGAAAATGTATTAACATCATAATTACTTAAAGCCATCTCTGCTTTCAGCGAAGAATTTTTATTGATAACATATTCTGCCGCGGCAGTTATCAAATCATGTTTCTTAGGTGTGACTAATAAAATGACAGGATCCCAATCGCCTTGTCTTATACCATTTATTGGCTGTATCCATTTGAATACCCTTCCGTTCGCATTACCATCATTTACGGCAACATAGTCGCCATTCCCTGATCCCACATTCGTATAAGAAAGACTGAATAAGGTGTCATTTTGGTTGATAGAATATTTGTAAATAGTATCATTAATTCCATTATAAGTAGTGTCCAATCTTCTGTATAGTATTTTATTTACCGAAAAAGTATCGGGAGTGGCATTGGGATAGCGGGCGCTGTCAATATTATTTCCAATTTGTGATAAAAATTGTTTTTGTTCAGTATTAAGTGTTTGATTGATGGAAGAATTCTTTGCATCAGAATTGGTATAAGCCCCAATACTTATCTTTAATTTTTTATTAAAATTAATTTCATCATTGGCATAAAGCACTGAATTAAGATAATTTCTGTCAGAGTATTCAAACTCAACCTGTATCCTGCTATCCTTGGTAATTAAACGTTTCACGGTAAACGTCAGTTCTGCGGTGTTGTAGTCTATCACGTAATCGCGGTCTTCACCTCTTGTAAGTAGCTGGCCGTCTATGTAAACTCTTTCTGTACCCGCGAGAACAGCAAAATAAAGTTCATTATTGGCACCATACAATTTATATGGGCCCTGGTTACCTTCCAGCGGCGTAATAACATTGCGGGTGAAATTCCCCTTAGCTATAGCTCCGCTCGCCAAAAATGAATTACTGATATTTTTAGACAGCACATTATCGGTTTGAAAAGAGGCACCTTGTAGTCGTTTCGAAAAATTTAAAAAATAATTCTGACTTTGCCTGATGTCAATATCTCCAAAATTAGCCTGCCATCCGTTCTTTTTTATTTGCATAAAAATTTTATCAAAATCACGTATGTTTTGTGTGTTTCCTTCGGGCTGGATAGGAATGTTATTATCACTGATGGCGGCTGTGAGTTCGAGACTGTCTCCAATAAAGCCATTTAGTTGCAGGTTCAAATTGGAACTTACTACTGCGTCCTGGTTATTACCGATAGATATACCCCGGCCAAAGCTTCCATTGTAATTTATATTACCAAAATCTATGATCTTTTCGCTGGCTTGTTTACTTCTAAAAGTAAAAGGTTTCTCCATAGCAAAATTGAAACGAATGCTGTCGTAATCAAAATGCTTTGTTACAGCGTTTAATTTATAAGGAAAGACCCTGTAGCTCACAGTGACACTGTCAGGCACTTTATCAGAATGGAAAGTAAGGCGGGCATTTACGAAATCTATATCATATGCGCTATCCGGCACCGCTTGAATAAAAAAAGTTTGAGGAATAATACTGCTGCTATCTATCAATAGGGGTAGATTGCCGGTGGCTATTTTTTTGCTCCTGTAGTTAGAAAGCACGTCAGGTTGTTGCTGAGCATAACCGGCAGTAAAAAATAACAGGCAACAGGTTAAAAGATATGAACTTTCTAGTTTCAAGCAGTTCTATTTACAAAGGGCTAAAATTAGGACTTATTGACGAATGGATGCATGGTATGAAAACGTGATATTGTTGGGGATAGTGTGAGGATTTATTTATTTCTTTAAACGGATGAGGCTTATTTTTGTTTCAAAAAGTGATTGCACTTTTTCGGATATGTGCCTGTGAACAACAGGTAATTAAAAAAAAGTCTATAAGTTTGTTTTTTATCAGGCTAAAAAATAATTATGAAACAAATAATCAAATCTATAACAAGGAATTCTATTTTAATGCTATTGATCGTGGGAAGCTATAGCTATGGTTTCGGACAACAGTTCACGATACCTGTTTTTCCTGATACACAGGACGAAATAGAATCAAACCCGGAAATGTTTTACAGCCAGATCAACTGGATCGTAAAACATAAAGATTCTCTTAATATGCCGATGTCATTACATGTGGGGGATTTAGTAAATTTAAATAATTTCAACCAATTTGAGATTGCCGCTAAAGGTTATGAGGCGTTTGACAAAGCACACATTCCTTACGCGATAACTCCAGGCAATCATGATGGCGAAGCAGTAGGTGTTAACACCAGAGGCGCTGCGCCGGGTAACGTAAATCAAAATTTGAGAAAAACTTTTAAATTCAATTCGTATTTCCCGGTAAGCCGTTTTACATCACAGCGCGGCAGATGGGAGTCTGGCAAAAGCGATAACGCTTACTATACATTTAAAGCAGGCACTACCAACTGGCTTGTGATTACATTGGAATATTGTCCCAGAATGGGGGCCATCAATTGGGCTGCCGATGTCGCCAAAGAATATTTTGATTACAACACCATTATACTAACACACTCCTATCTGACAGGCAAAGGTGAGATTAGTCAAACGAGCGGAGGTTATGGAGATTTTAGTCCACAAGTTATCTTCGAGAAAGTAGTTAAAACCAATCCTAATGTTCGTTATGTAATTTGTGGCCACACCGGCAGTTCCGCTTTAAAAATAGATACTCTTTCCGATGGACGTAAAGTTTACCAGATATTACAGGATTACCAGGGCGAGGATTTCGGAGGCGGCTATTTACGGCTACTTTCTTTTGATATAGATAAAGGCACCATTTCTGCAAAAATGTATTCACCCTATTACAATATTACCAAACAGGACTATTCAAAGTTCGAAATTAAAGATGTGGAGTTTTTAAAAATAAACGGTGGCAAATAAATTAGTTAAACATTATCATTCTTTATCTCTTCCTGTTAATGCCCTGGGTAATCTAGCGCCAGTGAACGTTTATATATAAATTCGAAAGTTTAAAAATTGAAAAATTTCACGAAAAGACATCCATAAAATACACGCCTGCGTGGCATCGCGCGATACACGCCACTGAAAATTCTGCTACCTGAAATAAGTCGCCAAAACAAATAATATTCCTTTGATGACTTTTTAATTTTTTACCGATGTATAGGTAATAAAGGTTTTTTTAAACTGCATAAACTATCTATTCTTTAAATTTTAAAACGTAAAAAATGAAAAAGATTCATTCACTTGTTATTATTATGCTATTAACAGCTTATTGCACTCAGGCTCAAATAAGCGTAGGGCTAAAAGCCGGGGTAAATTTTTCTTCCATCAAGGGGGATGACTATAGTGATCCCGATCAAAAATCTCTCATGGGACTGGCTATCGGCGGCCTGGCAAACTATGCAATAAATGATAAATTTAGCGTTCAGCCGGAACTGTTTTTTTCCCAGGAAGGCACTCAGTGGAAGAGTTCGGATGAGGAAGAAAAAAACCGCTTAAATTACCTCAATATTCCGGTGCTTTTGCAGTACCGTG
The DNA here is from genome assembly GCA_039936595.1 of Ginsengibacter sp. Lineage (GTDB taxonomy): Bacteria > Bacteroidota > Bacteroidia > Chitinophagales > Chitinophagaceae > Ginsengibacter. The sequence goes on from JBDTIC010000177.1 coordinate 6,143, forward strand.
ACCCGTCAGGTTTTTTTGCACACACCGGACCGCAGATCGGGTTTCTTCTTTCTG
>JBDTIC010000178.1:0-3000 GCA_039936595.1 Ginsengibacter sp.
ATGATTTCTGTAGCTGGTTTTTGGAATGGATAAAACCTGAGTATGGAAAAACGATTGAGGAGCAAGTGTACGATAAGGCAGTTTCGTTCTTCGACGAATTGCTACAGATCCTGCATCCGTTTATGCCCTTTATCACTGAAGAAATTTATCATTTACTAAAAGAAAGGAAGGATGACCTGATCGTCAAACAATTCGCACCAGTGGGTAACCAGAACGCTGAAACTTTAGCTGTAGGCAATAAATTAAAAACGATAATTACAGCGATTCGTGATGCGAAAGCCAAGAATAAATTGAAGCCTAAAGAGCCGGTTTCTTTATATATACAAACGCGTGATGAAGGCTCTTATCAATCCATAAAATAAATTTTATCGAAGCAGGTATATGCTGAACAAATATTCTTTAACCAGCTGCCTGACTCTTCCTGCATCATGATTGTAGCAGGGGATGAAAAAATGTATATAAAATCTGATGCAGAAATAGATAGTGGTGTTCAAAAAGAAAAATTAATAAAAGATTTGAATTATCTGAAAGGATTCTTGTTAGTTGTAGATAAAAAATTAAGCAACGAACGGTTTGTAAAAAATGCAAAACAGGATGTAATAGAACTGGAAAAAAAGAAAAAGCAGGATGCAGAAACAAAGATCAAAGTAATTGAACAAACACTTTCCGGGTTATGATGGATGTCGCTGATTGGTGGGGAAGAACCGGGAGGTCCGCTATGGCCCGGTTGGCAACACCAAATGTTATTGGAAACATATCCATCATTGCGACAAGTAATTTGACGATATAAATAATTTACTTCTTTCTCTTCACCGGTTCCCAAATAATCGCATCCGCCGTAACTATACCATCAGCACCTTTATTAGTTATTTCGACATACGAATTTTTCCCTTTCGGCAAATTAAATACTCCTATTTTAACCCATTCACCCGACGATAATCCCATTTCTTTTATAGAACTGGTTTGTAACATTAGCGGTTTTTCTTCGCTATTGACGTTAACGGCAAACCAGGTACCAGTGCTTCTTCCTTTGAGCTTTGAGAAATAAGCATAGATCTCGTATTCGCCACTTTTAGGAATGGTTGGAGAGTATCCTATCGTCTTTAGTTCTCCTGGTTGATCATCATACAATTGATTAATTCCGTAACCACCTGCTTTAGTTTGCCACATACCCTTGATAAGGACGTTATCAGTGTCATTATTATCAATCAATATCTCAGGTTGACTTCCATCGGCTAATGGATTTTTTGTAAGTTCTTCAAGTAATTTTTTTGTGTCTACCTGTTGTACAGAAGTATTGTTATTGATTGCAAACACTGCTGCTGTTGCTGCAGATTGCCCTAATACCATAAACACCGGTTCCATACGAATTGAGCCAAAAGCAATATGGGAAGCGGACACACATACCGGTACGAGTAAATTCTTGCATTCATTTTCTTTCGGAACTATGGCCCTGTAAGAAATAGGGTAGGGTTTCGGGACTCTCTTTTGAACGTCACCTTCGTTCTTAACCATGCCATTCACAACAAGTCGCTGGCAATTGTGTGAATCCATTCCATAAGCCGCCATACCTACCTGATCATCGACTACTTCATCGCCCACACAATGTTTTTGGGTCATTACAAGCTCCCCAATCATTCGCCGCGCTTCCCGCACATACAATTGGCTTGAAAATCCGTCAAGGTCTTTGAATTCATCTTTACACCAGCCCCAACTCAACATTTCTTCCCTGATAGCTTGCGGTATTTTTTCGTCGTGGCTTAAGAAATAGAGTAGCCCTTTGGTATAATCTTCATGATCTTTCCATATCTTTTTTCGCGTGTCATAATTCCCCTCAGGATAATCATAATTCGCGCCTATCATATCCGTAGAAAAACCACCAAAATTATTAAAATCCGTTTTTCCGTTGGGCATGTCTTTGATTAAAAAGCCGCCTGTGTTATGTACTTTTATTATTCCATTTTGCAAAGTGTCAACAGTAAAATTGCTACGGATGGATGGCCATTTTTCCTTGTCAATAATTCTTGCTAAAAGCTCATAGTGAGTGGCATCGTAGTTATCCGGTTCGACAAAAGAAATTTGATTGCCTTTGTCTTGAGTAAGGCATAATCGAAAATTATAGGCTTGTATTTTTTTATCACCCGACACGTGCCGAGCAAGTGAGTCAGTATCGATTCCCCACAACATGCCGCTGGAAGGATCGCCTGGTTTTACATAAGGATCGATCCCGTCAGGTAGCTGGTGAAAATCTGAAAGCTGAACCCCATCATAAGTTTCACCATATTGATCATTACCTTCCCGGCCTGTTATATAGGATACGCCTGCTTTGGCCATTAGGTCTCCTTCATAAGTACAATCTATAAATATTTTAGCTTTCACGGTTTGATTACTTTCACTGGATGGAGTCTTCGAATCTTCTACAACGATTTCTTTTATCCAACCATCTTCTTTCTTAACGGATACCAGTCGCCTGTTTTTATGAATAGTAAGCCCGGCTTCGCTAATAAGATCATCATATACCTGGCTGGCAACATGAGGCTCAAAAGTCCATTGTTCAAACTTGTCATAATATTTACCGATGCGCCTGTAAAAATCTTTGGCAAGGCCGGTAATGGCATATTTATTACCGATATCCGTAGCGCCCAAACCACCACTGGTAAGGCCACCCAGGTAATTACCCGGTTCAATTACGATTACGGACTTTCCTTGTTTCCTGGCAGTATATGCAGCAATGATTCCTGCTGAAGTTCCACCATATACACAAATGTCTACCTCTGTAACATTATTCTCATTTTTGCTTTTGCAGGAAACAAGAAGAAAAATTAAAAAAGTAAATAGTAGTGTCTTGCTCATCAGAATATTTTTTAGCTGGTGAAGGGAAATATATCAAAATAAATTGCATTATACCGGCACCCGGAAAAAAAAGTATAATGATCTTCATTTGAGCCAAAGCTCAAATGTCTCCTGCGACGAATTACACAGATTTACAAGGACATATTC
>JBDTIC010000179.1:0-12905 GCA_039936595.1 Ginsengibacter sp.
TAACTTCAGGAGGCTTTCTTTTATGAAGAAAAGCAATCACAACCCATATTAAACCCAGTGCCAGCAGCATTCCCATGAGTGGAGGAAGGTGGGTAATGCTTTTGAATATTGGAACAAAAATTAAAAGGCCTATTCCTAAATAAAGAATAATTTTTCCCTCCCGTTTTTCTATGACTGATTTCTCTTTTTTAGGTGGGATACTGAACGTTTTTCCTTTAAAACGAATAACCATAATTAGAGCCGGAACAACACATACTGCAAGACTTGGTAGTAATAGTTCTTTCATAATATTACCCGCTGATATCTGTCCTCCTGTCCATAGCATGGTAGTAGTTACATCTCCCAGAGGCGACCAGGCTCCTCCCGCGTTGGCGGCAATGATGATCATGCCGGCAAACCACAGCCTGTCCTCCTTTTTGTTTAAGATCCTTGAAACTAATGAAATCATCACAATAGAGGTAGTTAAGTTATCGAGTAGGGAAGAAAGGCAAAAAGTGAGTAAAGTAATTATTAATAATAATTTCTGAATACTTTTAGTTTTGATTTTTTCGGTTATGATATTGAATCCACCATGAGAATCTATCAATTCAACTATGGTCATTGCGCCCATTAAAAAAAAGAGAATAGAAGATATGTCACCCATATGACTAACAAGTTCTTCGCTGGCTTTATCAGGCGAGGGGCTGTTTATTACATAAATAGTCCAGCATAACACTCCTGTGAGCAAAGCTGAAGCTGCTTTGTTAAGTCTTAGGGAATGCTCAAAAGCGATACCCAGATATCCCAAGATAAAAATAGTTATTGTAAGTGCGACAGCCATAGTTTACACATGATTGGTAAATGAATAAATCAGTTCAATTAATTAAAGCATTTATAAGTTTATAGGCAGTCAAAAACCTGTCAAAAATATTATTCAAAAGTTGAATCTCTTAAAAAAATATTAAAAGAAATTCAAAAGTTCTGTGGAATGAAGCAGAATGTTTCATTTATTAGTTCAGTAGAAAGTTGATAAAATTTTTTGCCGGTTTTCGGGCTGAACAATAAACAAATCCATCCGAAAGGCGGGCAAAATTAGAGCAAAGAAGGAATATTGCAAAAAACAGTTGAGTACAACACCCGAAAGCCCAAATATTTTTTTGGTCAAGAGTATTTAATTAAAATAAATCATTTTAAAGAAAATTTTCATCTGATAATAATAAGAATAAGTTGTGTTAGCAAAACAGAAAGAGACCTCCACCTTATTCTGTAATTATTTGCCAACCTTGTCCTTTTCTTTTGAGATAAACATAACTACTCAGGATGCTTTCGTTATTTGTCTTAGTTAACGCTGTGGCAGCTATCACTATTTTATCCTGGTTGGCGGGTAGGTCCCGGATGACGAAGTGGTAAAAATTTTCACCTGATAAAATGATTTCTTTAATATTTTTCGGATCATTCTGATCCATATCATTCAAATCATTAAACTGGTAAATAACGTAGCGATTAATCAAATTATTTTTCATCTTCTCCCTGAAATAAAGATCTAAAGAGGTGGTTAGGAAAGTGGGCTTTGTGCTATCAAACAGTAAAACGGGAGCTTCCGGTTTTACAGAATCTATCCATGGCATTGGCGGAGGAATAGCGGGATACTTATAATAATTGTTTCGGAGAGTATCACTCCACCCATTTGGATTACTGTTAAATGATTTACTGCTAAAATAGACACTTCCCTGTACCTGTGGATATTTACGAAGAAAATTGATTTGGTCAGGAAGTTCTTTTTTATTTTTCCAGGCATACGATCTGGGCTCTAAAGCCCTGTAAATCCCCTGCCCGATATACATTTGTCTTCCGTAAGCATGTCTTGCCCACCAATCCGTAAGCACTTCAAAACCTACTAACTTGTGGCTTATCTCCCAATAGAGCTGGGGAACCACATAGTCTATCCATTTCATCTTTAACCATAATAATATATCAGCGTACAAATCATCATAATTAGTCTGCCCGGCTCTTGTTTCACTTCCTTCTGTATCCTTATCAATGTTACGCCATACACCAAAAGGGCTTATTCCAAATTGACAATATTTATTTTCTTCTTTGATAGCTTTGCCCAGGTGGACAATGATGGAATCTACATTACTTCTTCGCCACTCTTCCCTGTTCATTCCATTCCCGTATTTTCCAAATGATATGTCATCATTAAATGGTTTGCCTGCAATGCGATAAGGATAAAAATAATCATCGAAATGAATGGCGTCAATATCGTAGCGCTTTACAACGTCTCTGACTACATTTACCACAAATTTTTGGGCATCTTTATTTCCGGGGTCAAAATACGTGATATTGCCATAATTAATAAACCACTCGGGATGCAGCCGGGTAATATGGGTAGGAGAAATAGACGATTTGCCAATTCTGAATACGGCACGATACGGGTTCATCCACGCATGAAATTCCATCCCGCGTTTATGGGTCTCTGCGATCATAAATTTTAGCGGATCATAATATGGCGTTGGCGGCTTCCCCTGCTTGCCGGTAAGAAACTCACTCCATGGCTCATATTGTGAGGGATAAAATGCATCTGATGCAGGACGTATCTGAACCACGAGTGCATTCATGCCATTCCTTTTCTGCATTTCTACCAACTTAATGAATTCGTCTTTTTGCTGTTGAGTGCTTATGAACCTGGAAGAGGGGAAATCAATGTTATCAACTGTGGCAACCCATACTCCGCGAAATTCATATTTAGGTTGCGCAATCAGGTGTTGAAAAAATACAATAAAAAATAACAAAATGCAGCAGAGATTCTTCATAGAGTAAAAAAATTGTAAGGCGGCAATTTACGACCATCATCTATAAAACCATAGATAAAAAAGGGTCTTATGAAATAATAATCCTTTGTTAACAAATAGCACTTCAGTTAACTATCGTGCTTACAAATGACGCCAGGTCATATTTCCATCCCTTTCATCTTTCATTTCAATGCCTAAATCCGCTAACTGTTTTCTTATTTTATCTGAGGTGAAAAAATCCTTTTTTGATTTAGCTCCTTTCCGAATTTCTATCAGTAGCTCAAGAATACCATTAAATTGCACGGAGTTTTCTGAATTGTCTTTGAGTCCTAAAATTTGTTCAAGATAAACGGTAAAATGAGTTTTTAATTTTTGAAGTGTGGCAGATGAGAGCGCATTAGCGTCAATAAGGCTATCCTTTATCGAATTAATTACAGGAACAATCTCAAACATGTTGGCCAGCACTTTTGCAGTATTGAAGTCGTCATTAATAAATTCTTCAAACTCATCAATCAATTTGTTCATCTTAGCATCCTCTTTTTCATCGCTTGCATCGCTGGTGTCGCCAACCTCCAGTTTTTTTAATACTTCGAAAGCTTCAAATAATCTTCTCAATCCTTTTTCGGCGGCTGTCAGGGCTTCATCACTAAAGTCTAATGTACTTCTATAATGCGTTTGCAAAATAAAAAAACGTATTACCATGGGATTGAACCCATGTGAAAGCAGGGGATGATTACCGCTAAACATTTGTGTGAGCGTTATCTGGTTATTGTAGCTCTTACCCATTTTCTTCCCGTTTACCGTGATCATGTTATTATGCATCCAATATTTTGCAGGAGTTTCATGATTGCAAATGGTACTTTGAGCAATCTCGCTTTCGTGATGAGGAAACATAAGGTCCATTCCACCGCCATGAATGTCAAAATGTGGTCCTAAATATTTGGTAGCCATTGCAGAACATTCAATATGCCAACCTGGGAAGCCTTCGCCCCAGGGGCTGGGCCAGCGCATAATATGTTTAGGAGGCGCTGCTTTCCAAAGAGCAAAATCGACTTTATTTCTTTTTTCATCCTGTCCTTCAAGATCACGGGTGGTTTCTAAAAGGTCATCTATTACACGGCCACTCAATTTTCCATAATCATATTGTGCAGCATATTTTTTTACATCAAAATACACGGAGCCATTTACCTCATAAGCATACCCTGCGGCAATCAGCTTTTCTATCATTACTATTTGTTCTACGATATGCCCGGTTGCTGTTGGCTCGATGCTGGGATCGAGCGTATTTAATTGCCTGAACGCCCAGTGAAATAAATTAGTGTATTTGTGAACCAATTCCATTGGCTCTATTTTTTCGAGCAATGCTTTGCTGGAAATTTTATCTTCTGCCTCGCGACCTTCTTCTTCAAAATGGCCGGCATCGGTAATGTTGCGAACATAGCGCACTTTATAACCAAGAAATAAAAGATACCTGAACACCACATCAAAAGTGATGTAGGGTCTTGCATGCCCAAGATGACTTTCGCCACTCACAGTGGGTCCGCAAACATACATGCCAACGTGAGGTGCATTAATAGGAACAAACTCTTCCTTTTGTTTTGTTAAAGAATTATATACTTTAAGAGGCATAGAATCTATTTATATGTCTTCTTTATTGTTTTTATGACTAGCAATAAGGATCGAAGTGGTAAAGATATTCTACGTTTCACAATCTTATCTTAATTTATATGAATTTTCATGGATTAAATGGTTCGTATCTGATATCGGCCACTATAGGAAAATGATCACTTAGCAATTTTTTGATTCTTGTAAACTGTGCGATTCTGAACTTATGATCAGTAAAAATATTATCGATACGAAGCGTAGGCGAAATGGAACTAAAAGTCCGGGAAATCCCTGAACCCTTTTCTACAAAAGCATTGCGCAAACCCTCTCCAATTGTCTCGTAAGCATAAGACACAGGAACATCATTAAAATCGCCGCACACAATTACGGGGTAAGGGCTGTGATTTAATTCATCTTTAATGAAGCTGGCTTGCGATGCTCTTTTAATAACTCCTTGTTTGATTTTTGAAATAATATTTTTAGATTCCGAAATATTTCCCTCAGGAGGTACCGTGCCCTTATCAAGATAATTCAAATTAGTCTCTGAAAATTTCAGTGATTGAAGATGAATATTGAAAATTCTAAAAGTATCCTTTCCTGCAAGTACATCTACAAACTGAAAAGTTGAATTGTAGCTATTCGGACTGTTTACTAAAGTTTGCTTCCTGATTATAGGAAACTTAGAAAAGACGATAATTCCATAGTGGTGATTTCTGTCAAAATCGTCCCGTACCCTGTAAGAGTACAAATAGTCATTAAAACGCAAAGCCTTTTCGATGTCAGGAAAATAATTAATGGCTTTTTTACTTTCTCCTGCCACCATTTCCTGGAAACATGCCACATCCGGATCGTATTTATTGATAAGATCTAATATCTCCTGTTTTACCTGGGGCCGATCTTTGTAGTGCAGAATATTGAGCAGTTCCAGGTTCCAGCTCATTACCCTAATGTCTTCATTTGATTTTTTTAAGGAAAATTCGTGTGGCAGATGCATAGAATAAACATTTCGAACCGCATGCCACGAGATTAAAATTGCCGCAATCGAAATAAAGACCCAGAATGGTTTTAAGAATAACCAAAGTAGAATAAACAATGCCAGTAAGAGCAATAAATAGGGAAGTAATAAGGTGAATAAGCTAAGAAACCACCAGTATTGAGGGTCAAAATATTTCACATTAGCGCCCGCCAGAAAAAGGACTGCTATAATGATATTTGAGATCACCAATATTTTCTTAGTGAGCCTCCGCAGAAAAGGCTTTTCCATTTGAGGCAAGTCATTTAATGATAAAAAGCGGTAATTTATATAAAATTAAAAGTCAGTCTCGCCCGCTGTGTCTAAAATATTTTTTTCTTCTTCGGATAAATGATCTAATCCTTTCAGATTAATTTTATCCAGAATTTCATCTATGCGTTGCTGGGTAATTGCAGGTCGTTTTATATAAGGTTTCTGCCCATTAGTATTGTAAAATACTTTTTCTTTTATCGCTTGACGGGGTTGTTTTTTTTCTTTATCGGGATTAAAAAGATTGGTTACCCATAAATAGAAATTGTTCATCCAAACGCTCCAGTCATATCCCTTTCGTAAGCTTACAATAAATAAAAACCCGATGAGGCCACCACCCAAATGCGCCATGTGGTGGGCAGCGCCGCCGCTCCCTGCAAAATCAATTACTATATATAATAGCGTTAGTATCCACAAAGGTATTCCTCCATTCAGCATTCTGAACAAACGATAATCCGGCGATAAGGTAGTAGTAGCCACTGCAATAGCCATTATAGAGGCGTTGCCTCCCATCATAAAAGAATATTCCACCTGGCTGTGTAACCCGGGTATAATGTAGCTGGTAGCTATAAATACTATCGCCCCCGCAAAACCTCCATATAAATAGACCGGAATTATCTTTGCATTACCCGATAATTGCTGTAAGATGGAACCAAAAGCCCAAAGCCACAGCATATTAATCAACGTATAAATGAATCCGGTGTGCACAAACATGTAAGTGAGTACGGTCCATGGCAGTACAGCCAGATTGGATAGTTTTGCAGGAAGAATAAACCATCTTAAAATTTCGTAATGGAATGCAGAATCAGAAGATTGACTTATGAAATAGATGATCTGTATCAATCCAAATGAAACAAATACTATGGCATTTATTGCCACCAAAGCCATAAGAGCATTATTGTCATCGCCTAGTGTCATCCTTTTTAAGCGCCGATCTAAATATCTGTCTAATTCCCCCATGTTTTTTGTTGCTTAATTAATGCAATGTAAAAGTAAGAAATTACCCCGATTTTTAAAGTCTTCTCTCATCGGATTATTAATAATTGCGTCTGCCGCTTTTTTTCCAGATAATGCATAATATAAGACCCATTACTAATCCACCAAGATGGGCAAAATGAGCCACATTTCCTCCGCCGGAAAACTCTCCAAAAATATCTATAGCAGCATAAATAATTGCCAGGTATTTTGCTTTTATTGGAAAAGGAATTGGCAAAATATAAAATTGAATGTTCGGAAATGTATAGGCAAAAGCAGCAAGTAGTCCCATAATAGCCCCCGAAGCTCCTATGGCAGCACCTTGCTTGACAAGGAACATCTGAGTAAGTCCTGCTGCCAGCCCACAAATAAAATAAAAGATCAAAAATCTTTTAGGCCCCCACAATTTTTCAAGTGCGGAACCAAATAACCAAAGTGCATACATATTGAAGATAATGTGAAAATAGTTTTGAGGGGAGTGAGCAAACATGTGAGTCACTAACTGGTAGGGCTTGAAAAGCCCCGTATCATAAGAATAAAGAGCCAATAGATTAGTCAGATCGAAGGACTTATCAAAGACCAGTTGCGCTACAAATACCAAAACATTTATAATGATAAGATTCAGAACAACCGGCGTGGAGGATTGCGAGGGCCGGTAACTATTATATGCCATTCAATAAATTTTTAGGCTGCAATTTCGGAAATTGTTGCCGGAATCAAGCGTTTATGGTTATTAACTTAACAAATACAGTAATAGTATACACGCGTTTAAGATAGGAACCTGTAGTTTTTCCAAACTAAATTAATATCATAGATGATTTGATAATAGCGTGCATACAATTTGTCTGCTTGAAGCAGACCATGCGCAGGCAGGTAATTTAATTTATCCGGCAGGCCTGTGGTTGTGATGATTCCGGGTTTTAATGTCGGTAATTCGTTACTTTCACTCGCATAACCAACCCAGGTATTTTTTGCAAGCAAGACATTAAAAATATTCATAAATAATCTAAAAGGTCTTTTTTTAATAAAGAAATGTACAGGAAAAATTATCAAAAACGTCAATGATAATAAGAAATCAAAAAAATTTTTTTCACGAAGATGATTGGCGCTGGCCAACCGGTAATTTTTATTTTTTAGTACAAAGTTGCCTGCGACATCCTTATCATCACTTCCGATGATAGCGTGGCTGCCTTTGGAAAACAATTGTATTGAGACATGTTTCGGAATAATTGGAATCACTTCGATAAACTTTTTAAAGGAGAGCTGTCCTTCGCAGAAAATAATCCCTTTTATCAAATATGGTTGTAAGATTTTTTCAAGTTCACCAAGTGAACCAACAGTGTCTGCCGTCTTTGCATTACTTGTGTCTATTCTTACCGGAATGTTTTCATCTGCCCCGGCACATTCCAGCAAATTACACACTTGCATATATTCCTCCTGGCTACCAGCAATGATTACCTGATTATATTTATTATTTTTAGCTGCGCTCTCTAAAATTTTAAACTTTACTAATAACCAATGGACCAATGTCATAAAAACATAAGCCACTATAGTTCCAAAAACTAAGATGCCTCGCGAAAAAAGAAGTGATTCAGGAAGGAGTGAATAGGCAGAGAGGACTACTAATAGGGCGATTAATGTGGACCTATTGAGGCGGGACTGTTTATAACCATTATCATACAATCCTGAAAGCCAGGCAGTAGTTACAAATAATAAGGTAAAAGCGGTGAAAGCAATATTGATGAGGTTAGAAGAATAGGTGGCGTCTTGTTGTATATAACTGACCCAAATAAATTTGACTAACCAAAAGCTCATTAAAATAACGCCGGCATCAATTACAGGCATACCAATCCATTTCAGTAATCGCGCCAGAGCAGAAAAAGAAGCACGGGTAATAATAGCAATGTGTATAAAAAAGCTGAATAGCCCCGCACGATTGCTGCCATAATGCTTTTTTACAAAAATGCTCATTGCCTTGTAAAAAATTTTTACATAATTCAGGCTTCCTTTTTTAGTGCTTTCTCCTTTAAAGTGAATAATACAGCTGTCCGCAAAATACCAGTTCTTATAGCCAGCTTTTTGAATTCGATAACTTAAATCGATGTCTTCGCCGTACATAAAGAAATTTTTATCAAAGCCTCCCATCTCATTAAGGATGTGTTTTGGAACCATCATAAAAGCCCCTGCAAGTACATCTACTTCATGACTTTCATTGTCATTGAGATGTCCGAGATAATATCTTGCAAATCTTTTGGACCGTGTAAAAAGGCTTGCTAAACCGAAGAGTTTATAAAGTGAAGTGAGAGGTGAGGGGAAGGCTCTCTTACTTTCCTTAAGGAAATTTCCGGAGCCATCAAGCATCTTTATTCCCAACGCACAACGGGTTTTTTTGTGCCCTTCACTTAGCTTATTTATAAACCCAATACATTTTTCGAAACAATCTTCAGGAACGATTGTATCCGGATTTAAAAATAAAACATATTCGCCTCTTGCAAATGCAAGTGCCTGGTTATTAGCCCTGGCAAAACCCAAATTGTGTTCATTCCATACGAATTGTACCTCAGGAAACCTGTTTTTAAAAAACGAATAACTGTCGTCATTCGAATGATTGTCTATAACAATAATTTCTCCATCCATATGCTGCAATGCCTTTATTACAGAATAAAGGCATTGCTCTAAAAAGTATTTGACATTGTAATTAACTATAATCACTGAAAGAACCAACTTGCAGGGGGTTTACTGATTTAGGAATTAAAAAGCGATGGCAATTTAGTAATTAAACAATTTACAAGGTCAATAATTTCAAGCGATTCAGGAAAAGGCTTTAGGCCACCATTTTCTAATTCAATAAATTAATTAATCTTTGCAAGATGTATAAACAAACACTATTAGATGCTATCCATGCAGGTGCAAAGGAATTAAAGCATTATTTCAATGGCAAATTTTTAATAAGTCATAAGGAAGGAATTAATAACCTGGTAACCGAAGCCGACCATGCTTCTGACAGGGCGATTCGTAACATAATTAAAAATGCGTTTCCGGATCACGGAATTGTAAGTGAAGAAAGTGACGAAAAATTTTCTGACAGTGATTATAAATGGATCATTGATCCGATTGACGGAACGGTAAATTTTGCCAACGGTATCCCCCTTTGTTGTGTAAGTATTGGCCTTGAGCTTAACGGATCGATGTACATGGGTGCGGTTTATAACCCAATCTTAGATGAGTTTTATTTCGCTGAAAAAGGAAAAGGTGCCACCTTAAACGATCGTAAAATATCAGTGAGCGATAAAACTGAGGTAATCTCTAGTTGCCTCGTTACGGGCTTTCCTTATACGTATCTTGATCAGCCAAATGGTCCGTTAGAGGTTTTCTCAAAATTGATAAGAAAAGGGATTCCCGTCAGAAGATTGGGAAGTGCAGCTATGGACCTCTGCTGGGTTGCCGCAGGTCGCTTCGATGGTTTTTATGAACACGAATTGCATGCCTGGGATAGTGCAGCAGGATTTCTAATTGTAGAAGAGGCGGGTGGTAAAGTCACAGATTTGAATAATGACGTGTATTCTCCTTTTCAACCCGGCATTATTGCTACCAATGGTAAAATACATGATGAACTGCAACAGGTTATTTCGGGAAAATTGTTTTAGAGATAAGGTTAAAATTCATTTTAAGGTATAGAAATAAAGTCTGCAAAACTTATCAGGTTTAAGAAAATTGCGTCTTTTTTGTTCTAACTCTACATTTTAATATATAATATGAAGAACACTCCATTCACTGAAAAACATATTACACTTGGTGCTAAGATGGCTGAATTTGCAGGATTTAATATGCCTATCAGCTATTCAGGTATCAATGATGAACATGCTGCAGTACGAAATAATGCAGGTATTTTTGATGTAAGCCACATGGGGGAGTTTATTTTAAAAGGTAATAAAGCTTGTGACCTTATTCAGCAACTGACAACTAATGATATTTCAAAACTTGTAGCTGGTAAAGCACAATATAATTGCCTGACTAACAAAGACGGTGGAATTATTGATGATCTCATTGTTTACTGTATTGAAGATAACCAGGAATATCTCCTGGTGGTAAATGCATCTAATATTGATAAAGATTGGGACTGGATCGTCCAACACAATACTAACGGCACTGAGATGTATAACGCATCCGGTGAGACTTGCCTGTTGGCAATACAAGGTCCCAATGCTACCAAAATTCTGCAGCCTCTTACAGATGTTGACATTTTGACTATGAAATATTACTCTTTTACTAAAGGAATATTTGCCGGAATTGATGATGTTTTGATCAGCGCTACAGGGTATACTGGATCGGGCGGTATAGAAATTTATTTTAAAGATAAGAATGCTGCTGCCGACATAATATGGAATAAAATCTTTGAAGCAGGACAGCCTTACGGATTAAAACCTATTGGTCTTGCTGCCCGTGATACACTGAGACTTGAGATGGGGTATTGTCTTTATGGTAATGATATTGATGATAATACCTCCCCACTGGAAGCAGGTTTAAGTTGGATCGTTAAATTCAACAAAGATTTTGTTGCAAAAGAAATTCTTGAAAAACAAAAACACGAGGGAATAAAACAGAAGCTGGTGGGGTTAGAAATGATTGAAAAAGGTATTCCACGTCATGGCTATGAAATTCAAAACAAAGAGGGCGGGATAATAGGACGAATTACCAGTGGAACTCAATCACCTACCCTGCAAAAACCTGTTGCCATGGGATATGTGAGTATGGATTATGCAAAAATAGATACTGAAGTTTATATCAATATACGGGGTAAATCTTTACAGGCTAAAGTGGTAAAGATGCCCTTTGACTAATGAAAGTTATCTACAGTTTAAATACTATTTACTTTTTGAGCAATAACATCAATGAAAAATAAATTACCTCTTTTAAATACTGTTTTGTCGCCTTCTCTTTTAAATCTTTATGAAATCAAAAACAGCATTGTCGTAATCATCGATATTCTCAGAGCTACTTCTACCATAGCTACTGCTTTATACAATGGTGCTAAATCAATAATACCGGTTGATAGTGTAACAGATTGCATCAAACTGGGAAAAGAGAAAGATGTGATTACCGCAGGTGAGAGGGATGGACAGATTGCTGAAGGCCTGCAATATGGAAATACTCCTGCTCAATACACTGCCGGATTCATTAAAGGCAAAACACTAATTCTTACTACTACCAACGGCACAAAGCTTCTTCACATGGCCATTGCAGCCAATGCCAAAGAAATTATAACCGGCTCCTTTTGTAATATCTCTTCTGTATGTGATTATCTCATTAAGCAAAACTCCAATATAGTGCTTGCCTGTGCCGCGTGGAAAAATAAAATAAATATGGAAGACACACTTTTTGCCGGAGCGGTGATCAACAGGATAAAGGATAATTTTACTGTAGATTGTGACGCATCTCAAATAGCCGAAACGCTCTTTTTGCAATCAAATGGAGATTTTTTTAATTTTCTGAAAAGCAAAAATGCATCCCATTATCACCGGCTTATGCAATTTGGGTTTGAAGAAGATATCAGGTTTTGCCTAACAGAAGACAATGCAAATCAGTTGGTTTTATACGACGGGGGCCGCCTGGTTGCGGGATAAAATTATCTTAAAAGTTCTTCTTAACATCTATTGTCCGGTCCGACACCTTCTGTGTCTCTCTAAATTTGTATATTTTTGCAAATTGCCTTTTTCACAATCTGTGATGGTGAAAGCAATTATTAAACTCTTATTTTCTTGGCACTACCTTATTTTATTAAATACATTTATAATTCGGGAACAGACGAGGTAATCCGGCGCGGAAAAAAAATTTATACGCAAAGGTTCGTTGAATTGGTTGACCATGACGAGCTCATGCATGCTGTAAGTTTCAGAGTAAGAGATGATAGTTATACTACTTTTTACAAGGTAAATATTCAAAGGTATGACGATCCTAAAAGCTTTTCGGTCCATTGTACATGTCCTTATAACCTGAGCGATATCTGTCGGCATGAGGCCGCTGCGTTGATGCAGCTTCAGGATTTAATAGACAAAAATTTATTGAGTAGTACAAATGATGGAAATCCTGTATTTAATCAAAAACATACAGTAGTCAAAATTAAGTTTATTGATCTTAAAATGATCAGGATGCTCGCAGGGATGGATAATTATACGGCTGCTGAAGAAATTTTAAGGAGGAATAAATGCACCATACTTCATGCCGCCAGTGAGAAAGTAGAAGCGGAACTGGATGAAAGTGGAAATCTTTTC
>JBDTIC010000180.1:0-3627 GCA_039936595.1 Ginsengibacter sp.
TCCTTCACAAATAAAAGCAAATCTAATTGCCCAGTTAACAGGACCGGTAAAATGGACTCAAACGGTGGAACAGATGATAAAGGATGGCGCTACGCGATTTACGGAATGTGGCCCCGGCAAAGTATTACAGGGGTTAGTTTCAAAAATAAACAAGGAAGTAACGGTTGATGGATTAGGATAGATAAATTCTTTTTATAAATCAGCCAATTTCCTAACTTAATTTTTTATATTCATTGATAAATGCCAAATGGAAGAAAACCCAGGAGGTTTTTGAGACTTCATGACTTGAATGCCTTTCAAAAAAGCCTTCTTGGTTTGATACCTGAATGTTTCCCAACTTGTTTTTTTATCTTCATTGATAAACTCCGATTATCATGAAACTCTATATTTTCATTTCGCTCATGTCTATTTCAACATTAAGTTTTTCTCAAATAAAATATCCTGATACTAAAAAGACCGACCAGGAAGACACTTATTTTGGAACCATCGTGAAAGATCCCTATCGCTGGCTCGAAGATGATAACAGTGCTGAGACGAAAGCATGGGTAAAAAAGGAAAATAAAGTAACAGATGACTATCTTTCTAAAATTCCTTTTCGGGATCAGGTAAGAAGTAAACTTAAAAGTTCATGGAACTACGCCAAATACAGTGCGCCGTTTAAAGAAGGAGACTATTATTATTTTTATAAAAACAATGGCTTACAAAACCAGGCAGTATTATATCGCCAAAAAGGTTTGGAAGCAACACCTGAAGTCTTTATTGATCCGAACGTTATGAGTAAAGATGGTACTGCAGCAATAGGTACACCTGTTTTTAGTAAAAATAAAAAGTATGCTGTTTACCTGGAATCACAAGCGGGTAGCGATTGGCAGGTGGCCCATATCATGAAGGTAAGCGATAAGAGCCTGTTGAAAGAAGAGGTGCAATTCATTAAATTCAGCAGCACGTCATGGAAGGATGATGATGGCTTCTATTATAGCCGCTACCCTACCCCTGATGAAAAAAGTAAATTGACTACACAAAATCAGTTTCATAAAGTTTATTATCATAAAATAGGAACACCCCAAAGCTCCGATCAATTAATATACGAAGACAAGCAACATCCTTTAAGAACGACCAATGCGGGGCTTTCAGAAGATCAGCATTTCCTTATGCTAAGCAGTTCAGAAGGAACCAGTGGATCTGAGCTTTGGGTAAAAGACATGCACGACATCTCCCCTTCTAATAGTTTTATTTTATTGATAAAGGGTTTCGATACCGAATCTGATTTTATTGACAATGACGGTAGCCGTTTATTAGTACGTACTAATACGGACGCTCCTAATTATAAATTAGTGTCGATAAACCCGAAAAATCCTGCGAAAGAAAATTGGCAAACCATCATTCCTGAAAGAAAAGAATTGCTTGAAAGAGTTGCTACAGCCGGTGGCAGGTTATTCCTCACTTATTTGCAGGATGCTTCCAGCAGAATTTACCAAACTGACTATAAAGGGCATTTGGAGCATGAAATACATTTACCGGGTATTGGCACAGCAGGTGGTTTTAACGGTTATAGAGGTGATACTGAAATCTTTTATTCTTATACGTCTTTTAATAATCCTGGAGCTACATTCCGGTATGATATTAAAACAGGGAAATCAACACTATTTCGCGCAAGCGAAGCAAAAATAGATACTGATAACTATCTTACTGATCAATCTTTTTTTACCAGTAAGGACAGCACCAAAGTACCTATGTTTATCACCTACAAGAAAGGGTTACAACTTGACGGAAATAACCCAGTTTTACTGTACGGCTATGGTGGGTTTAATATCCCGATGACTCCGGCGTTCTCCATCTCAAATGCATTTTTTCTTGAACAGGGAGGAGTATATGTAGTTGTAAACCTGCGAGGAGGAAGTGAGTACGGGGAAGCCTGGCATACAGGTGGTATGTTGCAAAAGAAGCAAAACGTCTTCGATGATTTTATTGCTGCCGCTGAATTCTTAATTGAGAAAAAATATACCAATCCCAATAAATTGGCCATCCGCGGCGGGAGCAATGGCGGCCTTCTTGTAGGAGCTGCAATGACGCAAAGGCCTGAACTTTTTAAAGTAGCCATTCCGCAGGTGGGAGTTATGGATATGTTGCGCTATCATTTATTCACCATCGGCTGGGCCTGGGCTACAGAGTATGGAAGAAGTGATAATAAAGATGATTTTAAAAATTTATATCATTACTCCCCTCTGCATAACTTGAAGCCTGGCATAAAATATCCCGCAACACTCGTTACTACTGCCGATCATGATGACCGGGTAGTACCCGCACATAGTTTTAAATTTGCCGCAACGTTGCAGGCGGATAATGATGGAACTAACCCTACCTTGATTCGTATAGAAACCAAAGCAGGACACGGCGCAGGAAAGCCAACAGATAAGCAGATAGATGAAGCTGCTGATATCTGGAGTTTTGTGATGTATAATTTGGGAATGGAATTCAAATAAGGAATAGAGCCACACAACAGAATTTTCATTGTTGAAAATAATTTTGGAGTTCTTTTTGTAACCTAAATTAAAAATACTTTCGTGAATCTAAATTTGAATTATTGGAGTAAGGTATTTCCTGTATTTTTAACTTACAATGGCGGAGAAGAAAATTTATTTGATACAA
Organism: Ginsengibacter sp.; assembly: GCA_039936595.1. Lineage (GTDB taxonomy): Bacteria > Bacteroidota > Bacteroidia > Chitinophagales > Chitinophagaceae > Ginsengibacter. Next base: position 2,650 of record JBDTIC010000180.1, read on the forward strand.
ATGCGCGCCAGAGATAAGGACACTTCGACAATACCGGATAATCTTGAGATAGCCATTGGAGAAAAATTACAGGCAGGGTTTTAATTTTCTTTGAATACCAATCTGGTTAGGAACTTATTCCGTAGAACAACACAGCATTGATGTTTCAATTTCTTTAGCATTTTTTCAGGATCGGTTTCTATAAATGCCCCCGATAATTTTACTGTTTTCATATAAAGCAGTCAGTCTGCAAATCGGTACCGGAGGTCAGATCGTGGTCGAAAGATAATAAATGGAAAAAATTAAGACCTAATAAAACATAGTGAGTGATCGAATTTTTAAAATAAAATAATTTCTTATGAACCCTGATAACCTTGATTCTGATCTACATGGCAAAAATCCGCCTGGTAACCCTATATACCCTTCAAAGGAAGATATCTATAGCCATGAGGAAAAAGAACCTTTCGATGAAGAAGTCACGCCCGATACAAACAAAAAAGAAAATGAGATTTCTTTAGATGAAGGTCTTGATGTGCCGGGTGCTGAGTTGGATGATGCCGATGAAATAATTGGAGAAGAGGATGAAGAAAACAATTATTACAGCCTGGGCGGTGATAAGCATGATGATCCGGGCGAATGACTTTTGTATACGAGATAACAGCTAATAGTTAATGACTAATAAGTTGGCGATTAGTTGAATGCACCTATTATCGCAAGCGTCCTCTTCTATTTGCTAATATCATTCCCAATACCCTTTCTTATTTATTCATAGCACAAGCGGAGGCTTGCACTACACGAGTTTTTTTGAACAAAGGTTGCCAACCTTCGAAGGTTGGCAACCTTAATTTTAAATAAGGAAATTCGATTAAACCGAATAACCTGCTAAGTATATAGTCTGCTTGTCAAGATCCACGGTGCCTACAGCCCATACTTGTACAGTATTGACCCATATATAATCTTTTGAAGAGCTAAACAAGGTCACGTTTTCTCTTAAGTCAG
>JBDTIC010000181.1:0-2831 GCA_039936595.1 Ginsengibacter sp.
GAAATTAAAAAAATAGTGGCAACTTCATTCCACATCCTTAGTTGCTGAGAAGACCATTTGAAGATTTCTTTTTGTTGCTGGCGGAAAATAAAATGCAAAGTGATGTGATAGATAAATAATCCCGCTACAAAAAAAAGTTTTATTAAAAGCCAGCTGGGCAGGCTCCCATACAATATGCCTATCCACACCCCAAATAGCAGAGTAAGGATGGCTGAAGGCCAGGTGATACCATACCATAATCTCTTTTGCATTACACCAAACTGCTTCAATAAAATAGATCGTTCGGGTTCTGATTTTTCATTCGCTTCAGCGCTATATACAAAAAGCCTGACTATGTAAAATAATCCACTGAACCAGGTAACCACAAAAATAATGTGCAAAGCTTTAACGTAGAAAAACATACTTTTTTAGAATAAAATAAAAATATCAATTTCAGGTTGATGTAAAAATTCTCATTTAGTACTGCCTGATCTTTATACAGGAGGGACTTTCAATCTTTACTTCTTCTCCCGTACGAGTCAACATCCCGTTAGATAGATTTCTTTTAAATACTACGAGGTTGCCACTTCTTTGATTGGCTACAATTAAAAACTTTCCTGTGGGATCAATGGCGAAATTCCTTGGATGAACTCCATACGTTGAGTCAGAACTTATCATCTTCAGCTTACCATCTTTTTTGACAGAAAATATGACAATATTGTTTTGAGGTTCTCTGTTGGAAGCATACAAGAACCGGCCATCCGGCGAAAGGTGAATATCGGCACCGCTATAGGATGGCGTATCTTCCGGGGAATGATTGTCGGAATTTTTACTATGCATCATTAAGCGCTGTATTGGTTTTAATATGCCTTTTTCAAAACGATAAACATCCACAGCGCCACCCATTTCTTCAATGCAATAAGCAATCGTACTTTTTGAATTAAAGGTAATATGTCGTGGCCCACTACCAGGGAACACTTTTGCAAAACTTGATGGACCTTTTTGAAGCGGTTTATCCAGGGAGGCTTCAAACTTAAAAATCCTGATCTTATCTGCACCTAAGTCAGGAAAAAAAGCATATTCATTATCAGGTGAAAATACAGCAGAATGGATGTGGGACTTTGCTTGCCTTGCTTTATTAATGCTGCTGTCAGTATAATTAATTACCTGTGCAGCAGGGCTAATTTCTCCTTCGTTGTTGACTCTAAATACCGACGCACTGCCACCTGTATAATTTGCATTTATGATCCATTTCCCGCTGCTGCTGGCCGAGACAAATACAGGATTTTCTCCACCACTCGACTGGCTGTTAATAAATGTAAGATTTTTAGTAGTTGAATTAAATGCAAAGCCGGATACACTTCCGGTATTGGGCGTCTGGCTTGAAGTGCAGGCAAATACAAATTTACCATCGGGCGATAAGGTGAGAAATGAGGAGTTCTGAACATCTTTGACAACACTAACTTCTTTGAGTTGTCCCGATGAAGTATCCAGCTCATAAATATAAATGCCGGGTGTATTTTTATTGGCGTTATAGGATCCGATAAAGACATAACTTTTTTGGGCATTTAAACCCATAGAAAGTATAAGCACAAAAAATAATAAAAAGTATTTTCTTAACATGATTTTGAAAGATATTGATTCCTTTTGAAATAAGCTCAGGATTGGGTATCCTGCAAGTTTACATAGTGCACTATAGCATCTACCCAAAGTGGATGGACATTCAGACAGGGAATCATGGTAAAAGATTCGCCGCCTGCTTCTAAAAATGTTTCTTTTCCCCTCATGGCAATTTCTTCCAATGTCTCCAAACAGTCACTTACAAAGGCGGGACATACTACTAATAAATTTTTTACTCCTTCGCCAGGCAATTCCTTTAACCTGAAATCAGTAAAAGGAGTAAGCCATCCCCCGCCCAGCCTCGATTGGAAAGAGATACCATATTTATTGGAAGGAATTTGCAATTGTTCTGTCACCAATTTGGTGGTGGTTCTTATTTGGTGCCTGTAACAATATTGATGCGCAGGCGACTCAACCTCACAGCAATCTTCTGTTTGCAAACAATGACACCCTGTTATATCGCTTTTACGGATATGCCTCTCAGGAATACCATGATAACTAAACAACAGGTGATCATAAGGTTTATCCAGGTAAGGTTTGATACGTTCAGAAAGAGCTTTAATATAATAAGCATCATCATAAAAAGGATCTATAAAACTCAGCTTAAAAGAATATTTTCTTTTCCCGTAAAAGATTTTTACCCATTCCACTGCAGTCTCATAGCTTGACATAGCGTAATGAGGGTAAAGAGGAAGTACAATCACTTCTTCGATTGACGGCTCTTTTTTTAATAAAGCATTAAAAGCATCTTCCGGTGTTGGACTTCCATAACGCATACACATCTCAACAGGAAATTCAATCTTTTGCGTTAAAGCATCTCTCAATTGCTGCGTATAAACTATGAGTGGCGAACCTTCTTCTATCCATATTTGCTTATAAGCCTCTGCTGATTTCGGTGCACGGAATGGCACAATGATACCCCGGACTAATAAGGCTCTTAATAGCCAGGGCTTATCAATCACTCGTTCATCCATCAGGAACTGGTTAAGATATTTTCTTACATCAGCTACTTTTGTAGAGTCAGGAGAACCAAGATTGATTAGTATAATTCCTTTGTTGATATTTGATGACATTTATAACAGATATTCGCAAATGTAGGCATCGAACCATAAACTAAATGCACTTTCAAATAGTAATTTTAGTGATTGGCCAAAATAAATTTTAATGACTTATTAATGACTTTTAGATAATATTTTGCTAATATTTTTGCCTACATAGAATGCCTTTAGCAA
>JBDTIC010000182.1:0-4022 GCA_039936595.1 Ginsengibacter sp.
ATAGAAATGAACCAAATGCTGAGTAAATATTTTGAGGAAGATCAGATTTACCGCATCGATCATTATCTCGGCAAAGAAACAGTTCAGAATATTCTTGCTTTGCGTTTTGCTAACGCTCTTTTTGAGCCTTTATGGAACAGGCATTATATTGAACATGTGCAGATAACTGCTGCAGAAACAGTAGGCGTGGAGGGCCGGGGTGGATATTATGAAACGTCAGGAGCATTAAGGGATATGATACAAAATCATATTCTTCAGTTGCTTTGCATGGTGGGAATGGAAGCGCCGGTTTCATTTAATGCTAATGAGATAAGAAATAAAAAAGTAGATGTATTAAATGCCATACGCAGAATACCCAAAGAGGAGGTACAGGCTTATGCAGCACGTGGACAATATGATGCAGGGTGGATGCAGGGTGAAAAGGTGCCAGGATATAGGGAAGAAAAAGGTACTGATCCCAATTCAAATACGGAGACGTTTGCAGCCGTAAAATTTTATATCGACAATTGGAGGTGGGAGGGAGTTCCTTTTTATGTACGGACCGGGAAACGATTGCATGAGAAATCTACCGAATTGACTATTCAATTTAAACCTGCGCCAGACTTTGCTTTTCCAAAAGAAGCAACAGAAACCTGGAGGCCCAACAGGCTTTCTATTGGTATCTCACCAGAGATGGATATTTGTCTTACATTCCAGGCAAAAAGGCCCGGACAATCAATGATCCTCAATCCTGTTGACATGGTTTTTAAGTATAAAGATGCGTATGAAGGTGAAGAACCAGAGGCTTATGAAACACTGTTGTATGATATAATGGATGGCGATGCTACTTTATTTATGAGGGCTGACCAGGTAGAAGCGGCCTGGGAAGTGGTTATGCCAATTTTAGAGGTGTGGGCTGCAAGAAAGCCATTGGACTTCCCAAACTATTCTCCCGATTCATGGGGGCCAGAAGATGCTGAAGCATTGATTGCGAGAGATGGCCATAACTGGATTTCTATGCCTGCAAAAGCCAAGTCAAAAGGAACGGCAGACAATAAGAAAAAAGAAAAAACAAAGAGTAAATGAAACTACATATTTCCGACAATAAAGAATTAATGAGCGACCAGCTTGCCTCATGGATTGTGAACCTTATACTGGAGACTTTTAAAAATCAAAACTCTTTTACGCTGGTGCTTTCAGGAGGCGAGACACCCAGGCTTTTGTTTAACAAGCTAGCTTCTGATTCCTATAAAAATAAAATAGACTGGAAACGAATTCATCTTTTCTGGGGCGATGAAAGAGCCGTACCTTTTAACGATGATCGTAATAATGCAAAAATGGCTTATGAAAACCTCATTAACCATATTGACATTCCTGCAAAACAGGTGCACATCATGCGAACAGATATTGAACCTAATTTTGCTGCAGATGAATATGCAAAAATATTGCACCGGTATTTTGAAAACACTCCCAATAGTTTTGACCTTGTGTTATTAGGTATGGGTGATGATGGTCACACCCTTTCTTTATTTCCTGGATCGCCAATTATAGAGGAGCATACGCATTGGGTAAACTCAGTTTTTAATTCAGAGCAAGAAATGTATAGAATCACCCTTATGCCGATTATAGTAAATAAAGCATCTAATATTGCTTTTATGGTGGATGGAGATAAAAAAGCCAGTGCGCTGGCAAGTGTGTTGGAAGGAGATTATCAGCCTAAAAGGTTTCCGGCACAAATCATTAAACCCACTAACGGCCAATTGCATTGGTTTTTGGACAAAGCTGCTGCAAAAGAATTAAGTTATCCATGAAAACTTCAGTTCTATAAGATTTAGACGAGGTGTCTAAAAAGATTGGCCACTTATAATTGAAGTTTTCGATGACAAAATTATAACACCTGTGCGTGTCTGGCTGACTTAATTCTAAGGCAGATGAACTTTTTCATCTCAAAAAGATTTCTTCAGCTTTTTCTTGTTCCAAAAATATTTTTTGAAAATTCCCTCTTCTGGCATTAACTTAAACACCAATCAATTTCAATAAAAATCTATGGGCCATTTACCAGGGTTAATACAAGATCTTGCGCTCATACTGATTGCTGCGGCAATTACCACGCTACTATTCCGTCGTCTGAAGCAACCACTGGTACTGGGTTATATTATTGCTGGATTTTTGATTGGCCCCCATTTGTCGCTTACTCCGAACATTGCGGAAACTGAAAATATAAAGACATTGGCAGAGATGGGAGTTATTTTCCTATTGTTTAGTCTCGGACTTGAATTTAGTTTTAAAAAATTAATTCGTGTAGGAGGTTCTGCGTCTATAACTGCTTTGGTTGAAATTATTTTTATAGCCGCAGCGGGGTTTTATCTGGGGAAATGGATGGGGTGGGGGCGTATGGACAGTCTTTTTTTAGGAGGCATGCTTGCAGGGTCATCTACAACCATTACGATTAAGGCTTTTGAGGAATTGAAAATAAAAACACAACAGTATGTGCGGGTGGTATTCGGTGTGTTGGTAGTGCAGGATATTGTAGTGGTCTTGCTAATGGTGTTACTTTCTACTGTAGCCGTGTCGCGCCAGTTTGAAGGCTCGCAGATGATATTTACTTTAGCTAAACTAATTTTTTTCTTAGTGCTTTGGTTTGTCACCGGTATATTTTTATTGCCCAGTTTACTACGGTGGAGTAAAAAACTATTGGATGGGGAAACATTATTAATTCTGGCAATCGGGCTTTGTCTTGGCATGGTAGTGCTCGCTACACAAGCAGGATTTTCCGCGGAGTTGGGTGCATTTATTATGGGGTCTATATTGGCAGAGACCACTAAAGCAGAACGAATTGAAACACTTTTAAAGCCGGTAAAAGATTTATTTGGCGCTATATTTTTTGTGTCGGTAGGTATGCTGATAGATCCACAGGCTATTGTGAATTACCGATGGCCCGTGCTTTGGGTTACACTTCTTACTATTTTTGGGAAATTATTCAGTACTATATTAGGCGCGTTACTATCGGGACAGCCACTAAAGCAATCTATACAAGTGGGAATGAGCATTTCGCAGATAGGTGAGTTTACATTTATCGTTGCCACACTGGGAATAACCCTGGGTGTTACAAGTGATTTCCTGTTTCCGGTGGCAGTTGGTGCCGCGGCTATTACCACGTTTACTACACCTTACATGATTAAACTATCCGGGCCCCTGTATCAATTAGTAGAAAGAATATTGCCTGCACGATGGCTAAAATCGTTGAACAACTATTCTTTCAACGCTCAAAATATGCAGGCTGAAAGCAAATGGAGAACCGTGACAACATCCTATCTTAAAATCATAGTTACCAATGGTATTGTAATCATGGCACTTATGCTGATTACTATCAAGTTCTTAGTTCCTTTTCTGAACAGAAATATTGATAATACAATTTTACGCAGTCTGATCGCTTTAGTGGTGACACTCGGAGTAGCAGCCCCCTTTTTATGGGCGCTTATGGCCAAAAAGCCCGATAAAATCGCGTATAAAGAATTGTGGATACAAAAAAAATACAGCCGGGGTCCATTACTTATGCTGGAAATATCGAGAGTAATAGCCGGTATTTTATTAATTGGTTTTTGGGTTGACAGATTGTTTACTACTACCGTTGCCATATTGGTGGCAGTTCCTGTCATTATTGTTGCCTTAATTTTATTTTCAAATAAAATCCAGCAATTTTATCATCGTCTTGAAGGACGATTTCTTAATAACCTAAATGCCCGCCAAATAATAGAAGATGAAAACTTACGTGAAGAAGAACTTGCAAAAAGCCTGCAAAAACCACAGACAGACCTCTCTCCCTGGGATGCGCATATGGTAGACATGGAAGTTAATCCTCATGCGCAGTATATAGGCAAAACTCTTGTTGAGCTTAGCTGGCGGGAACTTTACGGAATTAACATTGCTTATATTAAACGCGGTGACAACTTAAATTACGCACCGGGCCGGTACAACAGGCTTTTGCCTTATGATCGCGTGGGCATTATTGCTACGGACGATCAAATGCAGAATTTTAAGCC
>JBDTIC010000183.1:0-4381 GCA_039936595.1 Ginsengibacter sp.
TATGGAATTCATAACAGCCAAATTTTCCGATATTAATTGTTCCAATGGTTTCTGTTTTTAATTATTATTAAAATAAAAAAGTCTTTCGGCTGTTAAATTCCCGAAGTCGCCCCGCAGTGCCGATTGCTAACATTTTTTCAAATTCAAAAAAAAATAGTAGATTGAATTCACAACTCACAAAACAATTACAACTCACCTATCATGCCTCACTTTAAACTATCTCCACAACAAATCGAAAGCTATAATAATGACGGTTTCATAATCGTAAAAGACTTTTTGAAGGATGCGGAAATTAATAAGTTATATGCAATAGCAACCGGCGACGGTGCTATGAGTAAACATGCGTTTGATCTGAATGACCAGGCAGGTAAAAAAACAAAATTGACTTTATGGTACACGCCGGGAAACGATGCGTATGGTTTGCTTACAAAAAGTGAGCGTATGGTACATTCAGTTGACAAATTAATGGAAGGCGATTCCGCCGTTTGTCATTTTCACAGCAAACTAATGCAGAAGGAACCGCGGGTAGGTGGAGCATGGGAGTGGCACCAGGATTATGGATATTGGTATAAAAATGAATTTTTATTTCCGGGTCAGATGATGTCGGTGATGATTGCCATCACGAAAGCGAACAAGGAAAATGGCTGTTTGCAGGTGATAAAAGGTTCACATAAAATGGGACGCATCGAGCATGGTTTTGCGGGAGAACAGGTGGGCGCTTCTCAGCATTATGTAGATCTTGCATTAAAATCTATGGAATTAACTTATGTGGAAATTATGCCGGGTGATGCTTTATTTTTTCATAGTAACTTACTACACCGTTCAGAAGCCAATTTATCTGAGTCGCCGCGCTGGTCTTTAATCTCAGTTTACAACAGGAGTGAAAATATTCCTTACAACGAACCCTCTCAATCTTCCACTGTCCCTTTGCAGGCTGTACCTGATGAGGCTTTGGTGGAATGGGAAGCAGAAAACATCGGCGATGCTGCTCAATTTTTAGAGAAAGAAAATGATAGGGCATTAAAATAACTGAGCGCTCAAAATCAATTCTATTCAGTTATCAGCTTAACTATTTTATCAATAGCTTTCTCACAGTAATTCTCTTTCAAGGTATCAGTTGGTTTAATCAAATTTAAAGGAAAGACCTGAAAAATATTTAATCAAAAAATAATATTCAATAATTATGAATTTAGCAATTCTTGGCTCCGGCTTTATTGCTCGTTTTTATGCGGATGCGTTAGTAGGACAACGCAGGAAAGATAAAATTACCATGGTTTACAGCCGCAAAATTTCAAACGCAAAAAAATTTGCCGATGATTACAACGTTGCCAATTTTACAGATAGCATCAGAGAATGTGTCTCGCACAAAGATGTAGATGCGGTTATTATAGCGTTGTCAAACGACATGCACCTTCAAGCAGTGCTGGCATGTGCCGAAGCAGGCAAACATGTATTGTGTACGAAGCCTCTTGGCCGCAATGCAAAGGAGGCTCTAGAGATGCTCCAGGCGGTGGAAAAAGCAAATGTAACAGGCGGTTACCTCGAGGACCTGGTCTATTCTCCTAAAGCGTTAAAGTCTATTTCAGCCATACAAAGTGGGAGTATAGGTGAAGTGATCTGGGCCAGGAGCAGGGAAACACATCCCGGCCCTCACAGCGATTGGTTTTGGGATAAAGAAAAATCCGGAGGCGGTGCTATCATTGACCTGGGTTGCCATTGCGTGGAACTTTGCAGGAATTACATAGGCAAAAACATAAAGCCGGTGGAAGTAATGTGCTGGGCAGATACACGCGTGCATCCGATAGATGCGGAAGACAACGCAGTGGGAATGGTAAAATATGAAAACGGTGCCATCGGGCAGTTTGAAGTTAGCTGGTCTTTTAGGGGCGGAATGGATTTAAGAGATGAAGTGATGGGAACTGAAGGTACCATTTGGATTAATAACTTTCTGCGTACCGGTTTCGAAATGTTTACATCAGGAAAAAAAGGTAGCTATGTTGCAGAAAAAGCTGAGAGCGATTCCGGGTGGCTTTTCCCCGTTGGTGATGAAGTGAATGAACTGGGCTATAATCACATGTTTACCGATATGTTTGAAGCGATAGAAAATAATTGGCAGCCAATGGAAAATTTTTATGACGGATATGTAGTGAATGTAATTTTAGATGCGGCGTTACTTTCTGCCAAAACAAAAAAATGGGAACCAGTAAAAATAGACAACTGGCGCGGCGTTCCAGAGAAAAAAGTTGAAAAGAAAATGACGGGTTATGATGAGAATTATTATTTAATAAAAGAAGAAACGCTTCCATCCGGAGAAAAAAAGTTTATTGTAAAAAATAAAATAACAGGTTCGATTGAAAAGAGGTAAAGATTATGATTTCTAAAATGGCTTCTTCTTAATCAAAAATTTTCCCGGCATTTAAAATATTATTAGGATCAAATACTTTTTTTATTCCACGCATCAATTCAAGGTGTTTTTCGTCGAGAACAATGTCTAAAAAACTTTTTTGTACCACCCCTATTCCATGTTCACCACTTATGGTGCCACCCAAACTTTTTACCAATGTAAACAAGGCTCGTAATGACTGGATTACCTCAGGATCATCCTGGCTATTTGTTGTTCCTTCCTTTTTAATCCGAACGTGTAAATTACCATCCCCCGCATGTCCGTAGCAAACAGATTTGAATCCATATTGAATTCCTAATTCTTTTACGCCTTTTATCAAGGCAGGAAGTTGATAACGGGGTACCACAGTATCTTCCTCAATTGTGTATCCTTCCATCTTTACAGCCTCTGCCACCCGCCTGCGAAGTTTCCATAATTCTACCTTTTGCGCATTATCATCGGCAAAATAAATTTCACCACATTCATATTTTATCAATAATCCGGATATAGCTTCCATCTCCATCATCAATGTATTCATGTCATTGCCATCTACTTCAATAATTAAATGTGCTGCTACATCGTCAGTTACCGGTATAGAAGAGCCGTCCATGAAACGGCTTACTATTTTCAATGCGTCTATTTCCATTAACTCCAGCGCACTGGGCGTATAACCTGCACGAAAAATGGCGCTTACCGCTTCGCATGCCTTTTCCACGTCATTGAAAGGAACCAGCATTAGAAGATTATGTTTAGGATGAGGTATCAGTTTTAAGACAATTTTTGAAACTATGGCAAGTGTGCCTTCACTACCCACGATAAGTTGCGTTAAATTATACCCGGTTGAATTTTTTAAAACATTGGCTCCTGTCCAAATAATTTCACCTCCAGGAAGCACGATTTCAAGATTTAATACATAATCTTTCACTACACCATACTTAACGGCTTTAGGGCCGCCACTATTTTCAGCGATGTTACCACCAATAAAACAGGACCCCTGGCTAGCCGGATCGGGCGGATAGAATAATCCCTTTTCTTTTACAGCATTCTGTAGCACTTCAGTAATGACTCCCGGCTCAGTAGTTACCTGCAAATTCTTTTCATCAATCTCTAAAATAGAATTCATACGTTCGGTAGAAATTAAAACGCCACCCCTATCAGGAAGCGCCCCTCCGCTTAGTCCTGTACCCGCACCTCTTGGGGTCACAGGGATTCTATATTTATTACATATCTTCAGAATTTCGCTGATTTCCTTTGCAGAACGGACTTTCAATACTACTTCAGGTAAAAAACGCAGATGTTCAGTCTCGTCGTGGCTGTATTTACTTAACTCTAAACGATCAGTAGCTACATTTAGGCTTCCACATATTTTTTTAAAGGCTTCGAGATGTTCATTAGTTATTTTAGTTTGATTCACTCCTAACAAATTTTTGTAAAAGTCGCATTAAAACTGAACTTAATAAAATCATTACTACGTGGGTCCAAATTGGCGTGCTTGCAGATCTACTCAACAGCAGTAACTCCTTCGCAGGTCCAGACGCATACCAGCAGCAAAGCGACATCCCAGCCTGTAAAAACCGATGACTGGATGAAATGTTATCCTGTGAGATTAGCGCATTTGGATTAGAATTTTACTAATAAAAGCTTAAATCTAAATTTTCCTAAGGTTATATTTTGCATGTTAAGTTTTAAGTTGTAGTTTTAGGAATAATTAGAATTATACAACATATAAAAGATTCTTCTTTTAGCAGGTCAGTTGCTTCTGTACCTGTCCATAGTTGTATGCTTACCAACTTTTCTTTAATATTTAAAGACTCAGAACAGGTTTCCCCGTACTATCAATAACAGGTCACGGGGATTTTTCAACTGTTACTATCAATTTTCTTTCTAATTTCTTTGTAAAACATCTTTTTCACCTTTTTTTCAACTTTTTAATTCAAAATCCTGTTATCATATACATTTCAGGTATTACTCTTTTACAAATAAAAACTCAAATAATTC
>JBDTIC010000184.1:0-5436 GCA_039936595.1 Ginsengibacter sp.
CGCGGCACACAACATAAATGGAAGGCCTTTGGCGTGAGCTTTTTTTCAAAGCCTGAAAGCCTTATTACCTATGATATTTCCACACGCTTTGGGGGCTATTATGCACAAGGAAGCAGGTACAATGCAATTGCCAATATTGGTTATCGCTTTCAGCCTTTTGTAAGCCTTGCGCTTAATGTTAGCTATGACTATATCAATTTGCCCGCGCCCTGGTATGTTACTAAATTCTGGCTGGTCGGACCAAAGATAGACTTGACTATGACCAACAAATTATTCTTCTCTACTTTTATCCAGTACAATGAACAGCTTGATAATCTCAACCTGAATGCGCGGTTTCAGTGGAGGTATAAGCCTGCGTCAGATCTTTACATTGTTTACACGGATAATTATTTGCCGGTTCCTTTTTTAGTCAGGAACAGGGCGTTGATGTTGAAATTTACTTATTGGTGGAATGTGAAAGTTCCAAAGAAAAACAACAATGTTGATATGTAGCACATCCCGTAACGGCAAAATCGGCTATTTACTTCTTTTTCTACTTCGGGATCTAAGAACTTACCACTGATAAATTCTACAATATTACTTAAAGCTATTTTTACAGAGCTTAACCGATAATCAGCGGCTGGGTGCATCGTGGCGGACATTTAAAAAAAGCCATATAATACATTTGCCGATTTTGCCTTAATTTCACAGCTTAATTTTTAATTTAAAAAATTGAAACAATAATATGGCCGAAGCGATAAAAATGCCACTAATGAGCGATACCATGACAGAAGGTGTAATAGTGGAATGGCACAAAAAGGTGGGTGATAAAATTAAGCCGGGCGATCTGTTAGCTGATGTAGAAACAGATAAAGCTACAATGGAATTGGAAAGTTATAATGAAGGCACTATTCTGTACATCGGTGCTGAAAAAGGACAGGCCGTACCTGTTGATGGCATTGTGGCTATTGTTGGGAAAGAGGGCGAAGACTATCAATCTCTTTTACAGGAAGGCAAACAGGCTGGCGCCGATGAAGATAAAAAGAACTCAAAAGCAAAAGGGAATGATGAGGAAATTCCCAAGAAGGATGAGAATGAAGAAAAAGCAATAGCTGAGAACCAGGAGAAACAGTCTGATAATAAACCTGCAGCGGCATCCAAAAATGTAGAATTACCTAAAGATGCAAAGGTGATAAAAATGCCATTGATGAGCGATACCATGACTGAAGGAAAAATAATTCAATGGAACAAAAAAGTAGGCGATAAAGTAAAGCCAGATGACGCCCTGGCAGAAGTAGAAACGGACAAAGCTACCATGGATGTAGTGGGTTATGAAGAAGGCACTCTTTTATATATTGGGGTAGAAGCGGGGAATGCCGCCAAGATAAATGAGATGATTGCTATTGTGGGAAAAGAAGGAACGGATGTGAGTGCTTATGTAGAAGCACAAAAAAATCCACAAGAAAATCCACAACCAACAGAAAAAGAAACCGCCCGGCCCAAAGAAGAACAAAAAGACGCACAGCCTGCCGCCGCGGAGAGCCAGGAACAATCATCATCAACCGAAGAAGGAAGAGTAAAAGCTTCCCCTCTCGCTAAAAAATTGGCTGCAGACAAAGGAATTGATATATCAAAGGTACAGGGCACGGGTGATGGCGGCAGAATAGTAAAAAAAGATGTAGATACTTATGTGCCCGCTGCTGCACCAAAGCAACAATCGACAGGAGCTGCTGAAGCCAGGCCGGCTCCACTCTTTCAGCAGATTGGACAGGAAAGCTATGAAGACATTCCTAATTCTCAAATGCGCAAAACCATTGCCAAAAGATTAGGCGAGAGTAAGTTCAAGGCTCCTCATTTTTATCTTACTATGGAGATCAATATGGATAATTCCATAAAATCGCGGAAAGCGATCAATGAGGTAAGCCCTGTCAAAGTTTCTTTTAATGACCTTGTTATAAAAGCCTGTGCAATGGCTCTTCGTCAGCATCCGGCAGTAAATAGTAGTTGGATGGGCGATTTTATACGACAGAACAAGCACGTGCACATTGGATCAGCGGTGGCTGTTCCGGAGGGATTAATTGTTCCTGTAATCCGGTTTGCTGATCAGAAATCTCTGTCACAAATTGCCGCTGATTCATCACAACTTTATGATAAGGCAAGAAATAAAAAATTGCAGCCTGAGGAATTTAGTGGAAATACTTTTACTATTTCTAATCTGGGCATGATGGATATTGAAGAGTTTACTGCTATTATCAATCCACCGGACAGCGCTATATTAGCCGTCGGTAGAATTAAAGAAGTGGTAGTTAAGAAAGGAGAAGGTTTTGGCGTCACCAATGTAATGAAGGTAACACTCAGCTGTGATCACAGGAGTGTAGATGGAGCAGTAGGCGCGGCATTCCTGCAAACGGTGAAAAAATTTCTGGAAAACCCGGTTATAATGCTTGCTTAGAAATAGTAATTTAGAAATGGTATAATTATTTTTTAAATTACAGAACCAGCCATTTTATTCATGAAGAAATCTTATTTCATAGTACTTTTTGTACTTGGGGTGCTTGCTGTCATTTTTGGAGTCCGCGCAAAAGTATTGCATAAAGAATATGCTAATACAGCCATAAGGATAGCCCTGGTTTTCGAAATCATTATTTCAACGATCGTTATTATGTTATTTTTTATTTGGTTTAAAAAAAGGCGAAAATAGATTTCATTGTGCTAAATGACTTTATCAAATAAAGTTAGAAGCCTCTATTTAAAATATCGTATTATAAATTGAAATTTATTTATTTTTATAAGTGAATAAAAAGTTTCGATCCACCTTTCAGCTGCTTCGTTTTCATTTTTCCTTTTTTTTAATGCCGGTATTCTGGTTTGCCTTGAGCGAGGTGGAACACGTCAACTGGAGTCATGCACTTTTAATTTTTATAATTCTTCACTTAATTGTTTATCCGTCAAGCAATGGCTATAACAGTTATATGGATCGTGATACTTCCGCAATCGGGGGCTTGAAATGTCCCATGAAGCCAACAAAAGAATTGTTCATCGTAACAATCGTGCTTGATATAACTGCTGTTATCTTAAGCTTTTTTATTTCATTCGTTCTTGCTTCAGGCATTTTTTTATACATAATAGCTTCAAGAGCCTACAGTTATAGAAAGATCCGTTTAAAAAAATATCCTGTGATAGGCTATCTTACTGTTGTCATCTTCCAGGGAGCAGTTACTTTTTTTCTCGTCTATAATGGGAGTGATATAAATCACATGATGCATTTGCCTGTACTCGCAATGGTTGCATCGAGCTTACTGGTTGGAGGATCTTACCCACTAACCCAAATCTACCAATATACAGAAGACTATGCCGATGGAGTAATTACGATTAGTTACCTGCTCGGATACAAAGGAACTTTTATTTTTACTGGCATTATATATGCTTTGGCTTTCATTACACTGGCCTGGCATTTTAATTTACATTCACAAGAGATTAAATTTATTGTTTTGCAAATCTTTATGATACCTGTAATCGTATATTTTTTTATATGGTTTAGAAAAGTTGTTGTAAACACAAATGAGGCTAATTTTAAAAATGCCATGCAGATGAACATTTTAGCGTCTGTATGTGCCAATGCAGGATTTATCACTCTATTAATTTTAAAATAAATTGAGTAAAATTGTTTCTATAGCCACGGCATTACCTTCATTTAAGCACCAGCAACAAAACATTTTGAATTTTATGCAAAATGTATATGCCATGAATGAAGTAGAAAAAAGAAAACTAAAATTCCTATATCATCAAAGCGCTATTGAAACACGGTATTCTGTACTAAACGATTACAGCTTACCGGCAAAGGATTGGCAATTTTATCCGGCTACTGAAAATCTGGAGCCCTTCCCCGATCTTGAACTGAGAATGGAATGGTACAGTAAAACGGCTCCGGCCCTTTCGGTAAAAGCAGTTGAAAAGTGTATAGACCATAAGATCAATAAAGACGAAATAACCCATTTGATCACGGTCAGTTGTACAGGAATGAGCGCTCCAGGTCTTGATTTGCAGATAATGGAAATGATGAACTTGCCAAAAAATATCTTTAGAACTTCGGTGAATTTTATGGGCTGTTATGCCGCCATTCATGGGATGAAACTTGCCGATGCTTTCTGCAAAGCCGATAAGAAGGCAAAGGTTCTTGTGGTATGTACTGAGCTTTGCACACTCCATTTTCAAAATGCAATAACACCAGATAATATTGCAGCCAGCCTTCTTTTTGGGGATGGATCTGCTGCTATCTTAATTACCCATGATGACAGCGATCTTTCGGGTTTGGGAATGAAAAAGTTTTATAGCGAAGTTGGTTTTAATGGCAAAGAGCACATGAGTTGGCAACTTTCCTCTTCGGGTTTTTTAATGAAGCTCTCTGGCTATGTGCCCGATTTAATCGAACAAGACTTTAATCATCTTTTGGAAAATGCATTGCAAAATGCAGATTTGGAAAGAGAGGAGATTTCCCATTGGTGCATTCATCCGGGTGGCAAAAGAATTTTAACTTCTATTGAAAAATGTACTGCTATTACCCATGATGAGCTTGCATGTTCCTACAATGTGCTTAATAATTACGGGAATATGTCGTCGCCTACTATTTTGTTTGTGCTAAAAGAAATTATAGATTCTCTGGAAAAGAAAGCAAAAAAGACAGTCAATATTTTCGGCGCAGCCTTTGGCCCGGGACTCACTATGGAGACCTTTATTTTATCTGATGAATGATTATAAAAAGCGATCACAACAAAAAGAGCTTCTTGATGAGGATGAAATTCCCTTTGCAGAAATTGTATTGAATATGAAGGAACTGGAATGGATTAATGCACATCTTGGAGGCCATTCTATAACCATTAAAGGATTTAAAAGTTTACTCCAAAATGAAAAAAAAGCAATTTCTGTCTGTGAAATAGGTTGCGGTGGTGGAGATAACCTGAAATGGATCGGCCAATATTGTGCAACTATTCGCATACATGCGCAATTTTTGGGAATAGACATCAATGATAATTGCATTAAGTACGCCAGAAAACATGCAAGATTACAAAATACAAGATTTTTCGTTTCAGATTACCGCAAGTTCAGCTTTGAAGATAAGAAACCGGATATTATTTTCTCCTCCCTCTTTTGTCATCATTTCACAGAAGAAGAACTGGTAGCAATGTTGCGCTGGATGCAAGTCAATTCTCTACGCGGCTTTTTTATCAACGACCTTCACCGCCATCCAATTGCATATTATTTTATTAAACTTGCAACGAAGGTGTTTTCAAAATCCCGGCTGGTAAAAAATGACGCGCCTGTTTCTGTATTGAGAGGATTCAAAAAAAAAGAATGGAAAGATTTACTTCAAAAGGCAGGAATTAGCAATTATTCAATCAGGTGGAAGTGGGCATTTCGATTTCTAATTGTTGTTCCACCCTCATAAAAATCAAGACT
>JBDTIC010000185.1:0-9046 GCA_039936595.1 Ginsengibacter sp.
AGATTGATGAAGAAGCTCTGCTTGATGGATTTCTACATCGTCCGGGGAAACACCCATGGATAGGAGAGCATGTAGGTAAATACCTTGAGAGTGCCGCTAATACGTGGGCCATCACAAAAGATCCGGATCTGAAGAAACAAATGGATCGTATGGCAAATACTTTAATCAGCACACAATTACCTGATGGATATCTTGGAACCTATTTACCTGAAAATTATTGGACTTCCTGGGACGTTTGGTCACATAAATACGATCTTTTGGGGCTCCTTGCTTATTACAGGGTAACTGGTAATCCGGACGCTTTAAATGCCTCCAGAAAAGTTGGCGATCTTCTTTGTCGCACATTTGGAGACAATCCTGGTCAAAGAGATATTATTAAGTCTGGTACTCATGTAGGCATGGCTGCTACCTCAGTTATTGACCCGATGGCTGATTTATATACATGGACAGGAGATAAAAAATATCTTGATTTTTGTCTTTATATTGTTAGATCGTATAATCATCCGGGAGGACCGGCTATTATAAAAACTTTATTAAAGGAAAAGCGGGTGGATAAAGTAGCTAACGGTAAGGCCTATGAGATGTTGTCTAATTTGGTGGGAATTTTAAAGTTATATCGTATTACAGGAGAAGAAAATTTATTAGTAGCCTCAAAAAATGCTTTTGATGATATTGTGTCTAAGAGACTGTATGTGTCTGGCACAACGAGTGATCATGAAAGATTTAAAGACGATTTTATATTGCAGGCAGATACGGCAGCGCACATGGGCGAAGGTTGTGTAACGGTTACATGGATGCAATTTAATATGCAGTTATTTGGCATCACAGGCGATTTGAAATATTATAATGAAATAGAAAAGTCACTATACAACCAGTTATTAGCTGCCGAAAATCCTGTAAGTGGGTGTGTAAGCTACTTTACTCCGTTAATGGGTGTTAAACCATACAGGTGTAACATTACATGCTGTCTTTCCAGTGTTCCGCGTGGCATTGCCTATATTCCCTATCTGAATTATGGTAAAATTAAAAAAAAGCCAGTCATATTACTTTATGAATCAGCGAATATAAAAGATACCATTTTCGCAAACAATAATGCTGCCGTACCCTTAGAGTTACAAGTAGATAGCCAGTTCCCCCAGAATGGTTTAGCAACTATTGAAGTAAAATTACCTCGGGAAGCCACCTTTGAACTTCTGTTACGTGTACCTTACTGGGCCAAATCTTTCACAGCAAAAATTAATGGGAAAAGCTATACGGGAAATGAAAATGGTTTTATAAAAATAAATCGCACATGGAATGTCCATAATAAGATTAATGTTTCCTTTGATATCCCTGTAGTTATTTTGCAGGGCGGGCAGAACTATCCAGGCTACGTAGCAATAAAACGTGGCCCTCAAGTTTTATCCTTTGATGCTTCTTTGAATACATCAGATGCCTATGACAAAAAAATATCCGACCCGGCTAGTGTAAGGCTATTGAATGCAAGACAAAAATTACCTGAAAATTGGATCGGCATGCAGGCGTACGATGTATCATTACCCAAAAGTAAAAGAAATAATAAAGAAATAACATTAGTTCCTTTTGCGGATGCCGGTCAGACTGGTGCCAATGCCTCTGTTTGGATACCAGTAAAGGCGCATGAATAAAAGTATATATTTTTTTCTCTTATTCTTTACAGATGTCCTTTCTTGCAGAATCAAAGAATGAGAAATGTGAAGATTAAGTCAATAATTTTAAATATTTTTTATTTAATTTTTATGTTTTATAATACTTTTTTAGTTATAATAGGATTGGTTATCTGCCTTAACGTGAATGCTCAGGAAGTAAATCATAATGGAAAATTATTTACAGTTATAGGTGGGCCGGATAAGCCTGTACTTGACAAAGGAATGCCGGGAACAGACGATATATTAGGTGGTTTTGAAGGAGGCACCTGTGTGAAAATAGATAGAACTTATCATTTATTTCCTACTGAGCAGGTTGGCAAGAAAATAAATGGTAAGGACATTTATGTTACGATACGTACACGACTAGCTCACTGGGTTAGCAAAGATGCTATTCATTGGAAAAGGATAAATACCTTGTTTGAATCAAGTGGAAAATTTGCTGTTTCAAATAGAGATAATCCATTGAATGATAGGAGATCTTCTCTATGGGCGTTTATGCCCATTTTTGATAAAAAGCAGAATAGATGGAATGGATTCTATGTTGCTTATACAGTTGACACTACCTTAGCACCCCCTCATGGTTATGGAAGGATATGGCGTTCTGTTTCAAAAGTTCCAGGAATAAATGGCATTGGAGGCCCTTACTCAGATAGTAGCATCATTTTGGAACCTGGAATGGATTCGCAACTATGGGAAGGAAGACAGGGCGTAGATTCTTTTTATCCTTTTCGGGTGGGTGATAAGTGGTTTGCATTTTATGGCGGAGCTTTTCCTTTTTATCAACGCAGCGATTATCCAGTTAAAGGACATTTTGGCAAATGGTATGTAGGGCTTGCTTCTGCCGATAAATTATCTGGCCCCTGGGAAAGAATGGATACCATCATAAATCCGATTACTGAAATAAGTCCAAACTTTGTTGAAAATCCCATTGTAAGTCAATTGCCAAATGGGTTGTATATCGCGATTTTTGATAGTGGTCCTGAAAAATACGAAGGGTTTTACTTCCCAAATAAGATTGCATATACCATTTCAAGAGATGGGATCCATTGGACCCCAGCCGAATATATCCCTATAGAAGATAAGGTAAAAAGATGGTGGAAAAATATACGAACTCCGCTGTGTTTAATACCTGAAGGGGATAATATTTATACTCTTTTATATTCGGGAACCCGACAACAAGAAAAATTCCAGCCTATTAGTTTAGTAAAATTAAGACTCAATTTAGAGGCAATGGAAAGCTATTTAAACATAAAGATTAGTCAGAGTATTCAAGAATAAATTATAGATAAATAAATTTTCTTTCTCCTATTGGTATTAAAACTATTTAGGACAACCATCGGATTAGGGTAATGCAGCATTTGCCTTTCTCTATCGGTCCAGGATTAACACTGGTGTATTTTTGCCAGATACTTCCCGTTGTTATCAACCTTGTTTTTAACCTCTTATTCCTTTATTTTTTTCGTCATCATGTTCGGAGTTGCGTGCCTTATATACAATTTTATAAAGTAAGGCTCCTAAAACTGCCACTATAGTAATAGCAATGCCTAATAGAGTACCCATCATATTTTTTGTTTTACAAATAAGTTATTCAAAATATTTTCTTCAAAAAAAGTTTTAGCAATCTTCTGAGATTGGATTAGAATTTCTGGAAACTTCATTTGTGAATCGCCACAAATTGAATAGGCCAATTGCTTTTTGCCATGAGATATTTGATAAACAGCACCCACGGCTTCTTCAATGGCCATGATAGTAAGCCCGCTATCTTTTAATTTCCCCAAAGCGTCAATCATCCAGCTTAGGGAGTAAAAGTAGTTTTTATCAAGCAGAATATGTTCCTGTAATCCACTGCCATCAGGCATTACGTTGTACGGGGAATTAACAATTTCAGAAGTCAGGTACTTTTTCAAAAAATCCCGTGGCTCGTTATCTCCTTTGAATTGCATTAAACCCAGCAATGCCTGTGGATAAATGCTCAGCCATCTTAGTTCGCGTCTTAGTTCGTGAACATCGGCCTCCACTTCTTTAAATTTAAGATTGCCTGGTTTGTATTTCTGACTGATCTTGTCAATATATTTATCGTAAACATTCGATATTTCGATGGTGTCCTCTTCCTCATCCAGCCAATTGATCTTATCTAACTTTTTAATGATTTTTGTCGTTCTTTTATGATCATTCCCCAGCCAACCTTCTTTTTTCAAATGGCGATTCAATTCTTTCAGTTTATCATCCATTTTCTTTTGAAAATAATTGGTAATCAGCTCGGGAATGTTTTTCATTGTTGCAAAACCTTTATGAAAACCGTCATAAAAATCAATTGCACCCAGCATATCTTCTATTTCTTTAAAAGATTCATTGAGCTTTGTGAACTTTTTCTTATTCTGGATCTTCTTATAAAGCCTTGCCAATGCTTCCAGCATAAAAAAAGGAGTTCGTACGTTCTCTTTGTAGATTAGCAGGGCAGGGTCTTCCGAAGTCTCTGCTTTGTCTAAAGTAATTTGTATTTGGTTCAGAAAATAAAGGAAGCGGGCTTTACCGGGAGGTGTTTTTGTATCCATTTACTAAAAGTTCTTTTTTATAATTTGGTAAGTTTACCAATAATCAAAGGATTGAAAATACAATAAACAAATGAGCTAAGTGTCAAGTCGCATAAATTATCTTTATATTAGAATTTTTTAGTTTATTCACCCCACGCGGTAATCATTAGATTTCTACGCCCTCCATGATTACGGTGTTCACACAAATATACCCCCTGCCACGTGCCCAGCGCTAATTCGCCATTATGTATTGGTATCGTCACAGAACTGCCAAGCAGTGAAGATTTAAGATGGGCCGGCATATCATCGGGGCCCTCGTAATTATGAATATAATTCTTGTCGTTGTCAGGAACGGTTTTATTAAAGAAATATTCGAAATCACTCCTTACTGTTGAATCGGCATTTTCATTGATCGTTAATGAAGCTGATGTATGCTGAATGAAAACCTGGCAAATCCCTTTAGTAATTTCGTGAATAAATGGTGAAATATTAATGATCTCAGAAGTTACAAGATGAAAACCTCTGTTTCTTTCTTTAAGTTGCAAGTGCTCCTGGAATATTTTCATAGGTTAAATAATTTGAGTTAAGGATTACATAGATTGCGGCATTATTCCTTTGATAAACGATGTTACCAAAAATTTGCAATTGTTTACTAAAATACTACACAGCACTAATAAAAGCTGATCATTAGGCTTCGTATTATTGAAGAGAAGGTTGTACCTTTTTATCCAGGACATCTTTTGTAAATAGTGAAAAACCGTTTACGTTATCATGAAAATGAAAAGGGTGCATTCTGAATGATAATACGTGGGCATCTGAACGCCCAAAACTGTAATTTTCAGCCTTCGAATTGTTATGAAACGTGCATCTTTAATTTTCCATGAAATATACTGTTCACGCAGCCCGGAGCATCCCGACCCTACTTTAAATAGGATCGGAACACTTGCCTTATAGCGAACTGATGATAATTTTCAATATTCTTTGAAATTGTCACAGTTTGCCACCCTGAGAGGTTAGAGTATCGAAAGCTTAACTTTGTATTACTTTATATTTTTCCACGTTTTGTAACAAGGAAGCTGATGCTGTTTCTATGTACATATAGCAATCAGGATGATTTTGCAAAATGCTTGCAGGATGAAGATTACTTATTGCTCCTTCCAGGCACTCTTTTACAGCTTTTGCCTTTCTTAATCCCGGCACAGAACAGACGATATGTTTGGATAACATAATTTGCTTTACAGACATGCTGATAGCCTGCCCGGGAACTTTATCTACTGATTCAAACCAATCTTCATTTACCTGCTGCTGTCGGCATGCCTGGTTTAAATCAGCAATGATATATGGACTCTCAGTATCAAAATCTGCCGGAGGGTCGTTAAAGGCCAGGTGTCCATTTTCACCGATACCAACCAAGGCAACATCTATAGGACTTTTCTTTATCAGTTCCCCCAGCCGGTTACATTCCTCTTCAGGGTTAGCTTCTCCGTCAATAAGATTTACTTTTTTAAGAGCGGGTACTTTATCTAAAAATCTTTCCTGCAAATACTTTCTGAAACTTGCTTTGTGCGACAAGGGCAGGCCGATGTATTCATCTAAATGAAACATGGTTACTTTATCCCACTCTATATCTTTTTCAACGATCAATTGTTTCAATGTTTCAAATTGGCTTGATCCTGTTGCAAGAATGACATTAGCTTCTCCATTTTCTTTAATTGCTTTGCGAATAAGTATAGCGGCCTCCTTACCTGCTTCGATTCCTAAATTTTCGAAATCCTGCTGGATGTTAATTTTCATTTTATCTTAATTTAATTTTTACTAATTAATCAATTTATTATTTGTCTTACGTTTGCAAGGTTATCCTGATCTATAGAAATATAATTTTTTTATCGTTTTTGCATGCCTTTCCCATTAATGACAATTGATCTTTAAAAGTTGAAAGTTGCTCTCCTCGTATTTCTTTGCCTGTAATAGAAACGGGTTTTTCAAAAATCAATTCAGCACGTTTATTAAGAACTGCCATTAAAGAAACATCCCCCCAATTTAAAATTCCCGGTACGTGAATGGCCATATTGAAAAAATCTATGTTTTCTCTTTTGTCCAAGGTATAGCTGACAGGGCATGTTCTTAATATGCAGGTATCTACATTGTTGTTCAATGCAGATTGAATTAATGCCGCAATGGCAATTTCCTTTTCCACATCAAGGATTATCGAAGAAGGTTTCTTATTCGATTGTATATATTGGATAACATTATTGATATCACCTATCCATTCTGCCATTATCGTAGTTCCTAACCACAACTCTGCCCGTGCCAACGTATGAAATTTGGGCAGGCTTCCATCAACTGCTCTCGCTTGTGCCGATGTACCTTCTCCTGTTCCCCAAATGTCGGCGACAGCTACATTATATCCTTTGCCGATGTAAGTATCAATTACGTGTTGTTTGCTTTCATCTTTACTACTGTCAGAACAAATAACGACCGTTGGCACATTATTTTTGGAGGAAGAGAAATATTTTAAAGGAATGAGGTGATTGTTGTTAGTTTCTATGACAATGCGTTGCCAACCCTTGTCCTTGTCGTATTCCTGCACATGTTTGATAGCTACAGGTTTTGCCGGCAGCAAAAGCACGTCACTGAGTTCTTTTAACTTCTTATTTGTATTGATATTTTTATTCTCGTAAAGCTGTTTGTTAAGTGCTTCACCTTTTTGAATACAGTATCCTACAGTCGTTGATACTAAAGGACTTCTATCACCCTTAGGGAACACCATCAACTGCTCATTTTTTAATAGATGGAAAGGAATTTCTTCTTTAAAATCTCCATTCCCTTTTCCCTTTAGCTTAAGGTCAAACCAACCCAGCATAGCCTGCCTCATCTCAGGCCAATATCCATGAGGGGTATTGAAAAGCTGGTATTGAAGATTATTTTCTGCCTGGTACAATGCAAAAATTGGTTTGGCATTGGTATAGCTTCTGAGCATTTCAGCAGGAGCAAATGTGGGGCTCATATCTTTAAGTCCATTGCATACCTTAATGGATCGTGGAGCCACCAGCGCCAAAATACCGGATTCCTCAGAGAAAGTCAGTCCTTCCGGCATCAGTTCACATACACAGTTAGAACCCATAATATAGGATTGAAAAGTGCCCACACTTACTACAGGCATTGAGGCTTTTATTCTTTCATCCAAAGCGGAAAGCCACATTGTTTGATTACCACCGCCACTTGCACCTGTCGCTCCAATGTTATTCTTATCTACATACGACAAAGAACACAATAAATCAACACCTCTTATATTATCAGATAATTGGTTTCCCAGCAAGGATTCGCCAATATTCATTAAAGAAGCTCCAAGATTAGATCCATGGTATTCATCTACATCCTGAAGTGTGGTCCGTTCACCGGCACCCCATGCGTCAATGCTTAAGCATACATAGCCATTTAAAGCTAGTTCATGGGCGCGTGGTTGAGCCATTTCTCCTGCTTTAGCGTAAAGCCAATGTCCGTGCATATTGATAATAGCTGGAAAAACACCTTTTCCGTCGGGCACATATAAATTAGCAGTAGCGTAAACTCCTGGCCTGGTTTGAAAAAATATTTTCCTGATGGTATAGCCATTCATCTGAATTTTGCCGGTTTCGTGAATGTCTAATGGAAGTGAATGGTTGATCACCGCTCCGGAAGCTTTTAAAAGATCTTCTCTTAATTTTTTCCTATGAGTATCCCAACCACTTTTTGTTATGGGTAATTGATTTAAATCAAAATCCAATGCTGCTTTATGTCTTAAATTCGTTGCAATTATATCTGCTGCTTCGCTGCCAAAAGCGGGTGCAGGCCTAACATCGGTTTTTGCAGTTTGCACCTTGGCCTGTTCAAGTTGAGGGATTTTCGCCTTGATGGCCTGAGCAGCTATCCGGGCTATTTTGGCAGCTTCATTTATTGTCAACTCATCGTCTGTGGTTTGCTTCTTTTTTTCAAGGATATTTTTTGAAAGGCTTTCTAAATCGATATAAATAATGCCTTCACTGGCGGAAAATGCACGAATAAAATTACTATTATTGGCAATTTTTTTTGCGGGCGAAAAGAGGACAGGAACGGCTTTCTTTTTATTGATATCTGCAATAAAGTTTTTGATTACTTTTTGGAAGGTTTCTTTATTACCCATAATTGTTTCATCAACGGTAAAGTCCAGGAATACATAGTCTCCCTCATTTAAATGATTGAGTACCGTATTCCAGTTTCCTTCATTAAAAAAATCTTCAGCGCTTTTTTCTTTGATCGCATAGTTATTAAAATGAACGTTGAGACCAAAGTACATGGGTAACATTTGAGCCCATCCCCGCTCACCGGATGTCAGGGCCTGTTCCGCCATATTTCCATTGCCAATTAAAACGACCGTTTTGTCTTTTGGCGGGGCAGGAGCAAATGCTGTTAGAAGCAGGAATATAACTACGGTACTATATGACATAATTTTTAAAATCATAGTCTTCTTTAATTTACCTAATTCATCAATGAATGACAATTGTTTGAGGTTGTAGAATGACCAAACTTACTGAACTTAAAGATGAGCAACGAAAAAATCACCGAGAACGTTATCGGACCCGGTGATTATAGGTTTTAAAATGACAAACGCTAATCATGAGATTATTTTCATTATCCATTAATTTATACTATTAGTAATTTCAATAAAGAAAAGCCCTGATAAGTACTATTCAATAAAACCATTGGTTTGCGGGCAGAATCTTATTATCGGTTGTTACGGTGTTTTTTTCTTTTCTTTTCAGAATAGATATCCTTGCATTTATCTACCAGTCCTACAAATTCAGTTTCAAGAAAGTTATCAGGACT
>JBDTIC010000186.1:0-4116 GCA_039936595.1 Ginsengibacter sp.
GTTAAGTTTCTGGTTGCTAATATGTATCCCATTGGATTTATTTTTGTTGTATTAGGCCGATCTGAATTATTCACCGAGCACACAACGCTGGCAGTTTTACCTGTTTTACAAGGTTTGACCTCTATAAAAAAGCTATTGCGATTGTGGATCATTGTTTATTTCAGCAATATCATTGGAGGATTAATTTTTGCACTTATTCTTGCTTATTTCGCTAATTCACTTCATTTTTTACAACATTGGTCACTTGCTGAGATAGGGAATGGGCTGGTTGCTAATTCATGGCTCACTAAGTTATTAAGTGCTGCACTCGCAGGCTGGCTAATGGGATTGCTGGCATGGTTGGTAGCTGCTTCAAGGGAAACTATCAGCCAGATTTTTATTATTTGGCTTGTTACCGCATCCATAGCGTTAGCAGGTTTACCACATTGTATCGTAGGCAACATTGAAGTATCCTCCGCTTTATTTACCGGTAGTGTTTCGTTTTCACAGTATTTGAATTTCCTGGTTCCTGTTACTTTAGGTAATATTATTGGGGGCGCATTTTTTGTGGCTATCTTGAAATATAGTCATGCGACACTAAGCGGGGTCGAAGAAGAAGTGAACCTGGAAGACCATGAGGAAAAGAAGTAATAGGATATGTAAAAGTTGGTGATTGCATACCTCAACATTCAGACATAACAGTCATTTTTTCATATAAGATTAGATTATCAACAAGTTGGTGACCGTTGCTATAGAATATTTTTTGGCAAATGAAAATTGGGAAACTAAAGTTTAAAGTTTAAAAATATTTAATTGCATCTGATCCAAAAGAAATTCCTAAGCTGTTGATAGTCTCAAAATTCGTTTTAAAATCTTGTCAAAATAAATCCAGCATACAATAGCTGAAAGCATCCCAATGATAGATCCAGCCAGTAGATCATTCATAAAATGTTGGCCCAAATAAATACGACTATAACCTACCAATGCAGCTAATAATAAAAATAAAATAGAATAATTTTTATTCTTTACTGCAAAACCAAGAGTTGCTGCCAAAGAAAATGCAGAGGTGGTGTGGCCTGAAGGGAAAGAATGTAAATTATGAAGAGTAACGCCTTCTATAAAATTGGAATAATTGGTCTTTGCCAAATAGAAAGCAGGACGTGGTTCTTCAATAAAAAATTTTAAAACCTGGGCAATAATTCCTGAAAGAGCATAGCTACTTATAATCATTAAAGCCAAATAACGCTTTTTTGAAAAAAATAAAATAATGGCTAAGGCTATTACAAATAATCCATCCCCAAGATAGGTATAAGGAATAAAAAAGTAATCAAGGGCGCGGAGATGTAAAGGATTCATCAGTATAAACCCGTCTTGCTTGGAATGAGTAATTAAAATAAATGTCCCTAAGATTAATAATATAATATAGCTGAGAAAAAAATACCGATTCTGTCTATAAAATGATTGTAAGGTCATGATTTTTTAACGCTGAATCGGTCAAAAATAGCTAATGTATGTGAACCGGCTTTTTAATAACTTAATATTAGGAATACAATTTGTGACGGTATTAACCCTAAAATCTAATTTGCAGACGACAGGTAAAGATATTATCAGAAATATCATGAGCATATACTGGTAACCTGGTTTTTTCGTTCCATACCCTGTCGTACCAAAATACGATTTTTGCATTCTTATTAAGATATCGGATAAAACCGAACCCGACGGTGGTGTATTTGATATCTGCCTCGGTTAAATAGCTTGCGGTTTTTCCTACATCGTAGGCCGAAACTGATATATTAGGATCATACCAGTCGTATTTAACTACTATCTGATTTTTAACATTGATAACATTTTGGAGGAAATAAAAATAGCCTCCCTGGAAATTTCTGATGTAAAAATTTTGATGAATGGTTGGCAGTGCTAAAGGAGTCGCGGAATTGTTGGCTAATGCGGTTTGTTTTCCTTTTATAAATTCGCCCCTCAATTGAGTAAAGCCGGTTTTACCTTTAATTTTTATCTGGGCATCTACACTATAGTATTTCCTGGGAGCTATCTTACCCAGGTTAGCATTTGAAGAATCAACCGTAAAATACTTATGGCTATCATAGTCTCCTGGTGCGGTAAGCCCCTGCCCGTTAAAAAGACCTGCATCAACCTTAAAGTAACGCAGAGGATGGTCTTTTCCCTGAGGCTCAAAAGAGATCATCGCGCCCATGGCTCTTTCCGTTTTCATTAATATCTGGCTCATACGTCCACGTTCAGGTGATTCTCTTTTAGCAGACGAAAAAGTCACTTCATTACCAAAAAGCCGGGAAAAGATTCCTGCTGTCAAAGAAAATAGATGATACTTATTTTCAAAATATTTTAGCCACATATCTCGTGCATACACGCCCTTTTCTGTGGCGTCCACCTGAAAAACTAACTGTAATGAAGGCGCATGATCGTAATTCTTTTTAAGAAAATCGAATTTAATACAGCTTCTTCTAAGCATAAACCGGTTGTCAGAATGTTGATTGAAATCGCCTCCGCTATAGTTCCTTACTCCTTCTTTAGAAGCTACCTGATATTGCGGCTGCAGATAACCTGCGATGGTTAATTGCGAGCTATCTGCCTTGTCAGTTATAAACTGTGCATTGCTAAAAAAACAAAAAAGAAGAAGAGAAAAAAGTAATGATACCCGCATAATGTGACAACGATAAAAAGCAGGGGCAATGTTAGGAAATATTACCAACTTTATAACTAAGTTGTGGCCATTGTATTTATATGGTTTTGAATTTAAGCGGAGGGAAATTGAAAGATGACAATTCGTAATGCTTAATTATGCAGGTGTAAAGGGCTGTATAAAAGCATACAAATTGACTGTGAACTATATTAAGAAAATGTTACCAACTGAATTAAACGTGTTTTTAAACAATTGTCCTTTATTTTTGCGCAAAATCCTGAAATGGCGCTTAACTCAATTTTGAAGTTTTTTTTACCAAAAGACAAAGTATTTTTTCAGCTTTTTGAAAGTGTTTCAGAAACAGTTGTAGAGATGGCTTCCAAACTGAAGGAGGTGGTCAATGAAAAAGATTTTGATAAAAGAGAAATACTAATAAAGGAGATAGAAGACCTGGAACACGTTAATGATGACAATACCCATCGTATTTTCACCGAATTAGGACGAAACTTTATTACTCCTTTTGACCGTGAAGACATCCATTATCTTGCTACTGCTCTCGATGATATTTGTGATTACATTTATTCTGCCGCAAAAAAAATCAATTTTTATAAGGTCAAACCCGATGACGCTACTTTCCATAAGATGGCTGATCTGATCTTAAGTAGTTGTACAGAGGTTCGTAAGGCAGTAGCTGAGTTGAGAGACATGAAGAACTTAAGAAAAATTACCGATGCCATGGTCGCCATCAATAGTATCGAAAACCAGGCTGACGATGTTTTTGATGTGGCCATTGAAGCGCTGTTTGAAAATGAGCCTGACGCCAAAGAAGTAATTAAGAAGAGAGAAATATACCAGGTAATGGAAATAGTTACTGATAAATGTGAAGATGCAGCTAATGTTGTTGAATCCATTATTATTAAATACGCTTGATATATTGATGAATATCCGCTCATAAAGTGATTGCCACATTCTATATATCTAATTTTCGCATTCAATATGACCTTTCTTATAACAGTGATTGCCCTGGCTTTGATTTTTGATTACATAAACGGTTTCCATGATGCCGCTAACTCAATTGCGACGATTGTTTCAACGAAAGTTCTTACTCCTTTTCAGGCTGTAATGTGGGCAGCGCTTTTCAACTTTGTTGCCTTTTTTATTTTTAAAGAACATGGTGTCGCCAATACCATTGCCAATACTGTAAAACAGGAATTTATTACTTTACCTGTCGTTTTTGCGGGGCTTATAGCAGCTATCTTGTGGAACCTTCTGACCTGGTGGTTTGGCATTCCTTCGTCCTCTTCCCATGCACTGATCGGAGGCTTTGCCGGAGCGGCTATTGCACACGCGGGGTTTAATTCTGTAAATCCGGCACCGATTATAAAAATTGCCGGATTCATTTTTCTCGCTCCGATAATAGGTATGATTATGGCATACATTATTTCTCTATGGTTTATCAATTCATTCAGAAAAGGCGT
>JBDTIC010000187.1:0-6179 GCA_039936595.1 Ginsengibacter sp.
ACTTCTCAATTATTTCCTAACAAAGTTTCATGTATCATAACGAATTCTAGAGAATGGGGCTGGTATAAATCTTTACCACATCGAAATAATCAGACTTATTTCGTTGGATTTTTGAACGGTGATTGTGACAAATTTTGAATGGATGAAATATAGATATTTATTTATATCATGTAGAATTTTAGCTATCTGACAAGGTAAAATGAGTAATTTTAAGTAATGAATTTAATTTTATCTAAATTATTTACTATAATATTGATAAATTTTAAATAAACAGGTCATTTAACGTAACTTAAGTTCGTAAAAGTGTTAAAAACATGATTTTGCGTAAATGGAAATTTAAACGTAATTTTACGGTCTTGCAAATTCAGGAAATGCGCTCTATGTTTGCATCGTAATTCTGAAAGACATTAATTGTACGCTTTTAAAATTACTGCTAATCCGCCTTTCCCTGAAAAATTATAATTTTAATCTTAAAACACAAGGGAATGCATAAAAACTTACTTCCGAAAAAAATATTATTTTATTTTACTTCTTTTCGATAGTTTTTTCTAAAATATTTTCTTTCAAAGGTATTGGTCGTAACTGTGGCACAGGCAGTTATTATGGACTAATCTCCGGCTTTCAGTTTCAATTTGGAGTATTTTTTAGAAGTGATATAGTGATAAATTTTACAGTGCAATTTTTTTGAAGTCGAATCTCCGGTAGTCATTATGCACTTTCAGATTAAAAAATATACAATTAAAAGAAATGTAAAAAAAAATGGTGATATTTTTATTACTTCATCATCCCTGGTTAAAGCACCTATCACACACCAGACTAACATTTCTATCATTGAGATGATAAAATTTTTAAAAGAAATAATAACTGTTACTATCGTTTAACATATATAAATAATTAAGATGGCTTAGAGCTCAGTGAAATTAAGTGCTCTCGCTTAAAATAAAGTATTAAGCACAAAAACTATTAAACTTGTTTTCTTTGGGGGTTACAGAACCTGATTGGTTCTTAACAAAAAACCGCATTTCTATGCGGTTTTTTTATTTATAAACATGTTGACTGAGTATAAAAAGCTAATTTGCTTTCGGATGTCTGAAAAAAAAATCTAATTTTAAATCGAATGCATTTGTAAAAATAGAAGGATGACCAGAGAAAATTTTCAATTTAGCATTAAGATATATGATTCAAGTAACGAGTTGAACGAGGAAGATGCGCAACTCCTAAGTGAAGCGCGAAATGTCACTAAATTTGCTTACGCTCCATATTCACATTTCAGGGTAGGAGCCTTTGCCAGGTTACTTAACGGGCAAACAGTAAGTGGTACAAACCAGGAAAACGCTTCTTATCCGGCGGGAATTTGCGCTGAAAGAACGTTATTGTCAACGGCTTCCTCATTATTCCCGGGAGTAGGCATTGAAGCAGTTGCCATAACTTATCATAATATGATAGGGGATAGTAATATTCCGATAAGTCCTTGTGGTATCTGCCGCCAATCTTTTGTAGAGTTTCAGAACCGGACGGGCAACCCAATCCGTTTGATATTAAGTGGCCTGGAGGGGAAAGTTCAGGTTATAGATGACGCTGCTGATCTTCTGCCTTTATTATTTGAATTTGGAGTTGCAGAATGAAAGCTGAAGGACCATTGCATTTATAACTTTTGAAAGCTAATCCAGGGATTCCAGACTTTTGCGAATTATTTCTATACTATCCAAAATTTGATCCCTGGTGATGATTAACGGAGGTGCGAAACGAATAATATCTCCATGTGTTTGCTTCGCGAGCAATCCGTTTTCTTTCAGTATAAGACATAAGTTCCAGGCCGCATTTGCATCTGTATGGTCAATTATAATTGCATTTAATAATCCTTTACCCCGGATTTTAGAAATATGAGGAGAATGGAGTTTCGTCAGTTCCTCTCTGAAAAGCCGCCCAAGCTTATCAGCGTTTTCAGCCATATTTTCTTCTCTTAATACTTCTAATGCAATTACGGCAATTTTACATGCTAATGGATTTCCGCCATAAGTACTGCCATGCTCACCCGGTTTTATAGTCAGCATGATTTCGTCGTCAGCTAATACCGCACTTACCGGCATTACACCACCACTTAGTGCTTTTCCTAAAATTAAAATGTCCGGTCTTACATTTTCATGATGACAACAGAGTAATTTACCTGTTCTGCATAGACCTGTCTGGATCTCATCCGCTATTAACAGGACATCATTATCCGCACAAAGTTGTTTTGCTTTAGACAGGTAACCTTCATCAGGCACATTTACTCCAGCCTCACCCTGTATAGGTTCCACTAAAAATCCCGCAACATTCTTATCTTTCAACGCTTCACTAAGTGCATCAAGATCATTATAAGGAATTACCTCAAAGCCAGGAATAAAGGGTCCAAAATCGTCTCTTGAATTTGGATCCGTGCTGAAAGAAATAATCCCCAAAGTTCTTCCATGGAAATTTCCGCTACAGACAATAATTTTTGCTTTACTTTTTTCAACTTTCTTCACCCGATATGACCAGTGCCTACAGAGCTTTAAAGCCGTTTCGACCGCCTCGGCTCCTGTGTTCATAGGCAATACTTTTTCATATCCAAAGTATCGGGTTATGAATTCAGAAAAAAGAGAAAGTTCTTCGCTATGAAATGCTCTGCTCGTGAGTGTCAGTTTTTGCGCCTGTTCTATTAAAGCCCTGATAATTTTGGGATGACAATGCCCTTGGTTCACTGCCGAATAAGCACTTAAAAAATCATAATATTTTTTTCCTTCGACATCATAAACAAACACACCTTTCCCCTCTTTAAGGACTACAGGAAGCGGATGGTAATTATGTGCTCCGTATTGATATTCAAGATCTATTAAATATTCGGAAGGTGAGACGATGTTAAGTACAGACATTGTATTGACTTATAAAACAGGTATAAAAGAATAATGTACAACCAAGAGTGGAACAGGGCGATATGGTTAAATCGTATGATCTAAGAAATCAAGATTTTTTCCGAGGAAAGATTGAATGTGAGAAGTGTTGACCATACCTTTAATTATCCAACAAAGATAAAAAATTCGGGGTATTTAAAATACTTTGTATTTTTTATCGTTTTACAAACTTTAATAATTTATGATTAGTATCATCTGGCATACTAATCTATTCTTTAATTTCACAAGGCAACAGGCATCTTTTTTGTTTCATGTTCAGATAATGTTTGTTCGACGTAGAATGATGTAGAGTAAATCATATTCATTCAAAAGCTGTTTATTGTTCGCATACGTTTTATTCAACGAATCTGAATTAAACAAAGGAATTGTACTTTGTCAATGCATGTGGCTGGTAAGATCATAATAAGAATAAATAAAATAATAAAATTGGGTTCGGCAATTATTTATCAATTAATATTAAGATAAATCAAACCATCTATGAAAATATTTCTCTTCTAAAGAAAGATTTATTTCGTCTGTTTTATTGAAAATTCCAAATACAGTACTTCCTGTGCCTGACATAGACGCATATAAAGCTTTGTGTTTGTATAAAATTTCTTTAATATTTTTTATGACAGGTGCAAGTTGAAAAACAATTTTTTCAAAATCATTAAACAATTCCTCTTTCCAGGTGGAAACTGGCTGTTGAATAATCTCGTTAATGGCCTTTACTGGCGTGTTTGTCTTGATGTACTGAAATATTTCCCTGGTATCAACATGTATTCCGGGATTTATCAGAACCATTTTATAACCTGAAAGGGGAAGATTGATGGGCTGTAAGATTTCACCGCGCCCCATGGCATAGCATGATTTATTGATTATAAAAAATGGGCAGTCGCTGCCCAACTGTAAAGAGTAACTAAGTAGCTTATCTCTTTCGATTTTAAGATTAAATTTTTTATTTAAAAGTAATAACATAGATGCCGCATCTGAAGACCCACCACCCAAACCGGCACCTATTGGAATAATTTTATGAAGGTGTATTTTTATTTTAGGCAAGGAAGGGAAATCGTTTTTTAATAACCTGAAAGCTTTTAGACAGATGTTTTCGTCACCTGCACTTATTGTTAAGCCTGTAGTAATAAGCTTAGTTGTTTCTTCTGAGGATGATACAATTTCCAATACATCATAAAATGGAAGAGGGAGAAAAGCTGTTTCGATATCATGAAAGCCATCTTCTCTTTTTCTAACTACATTTAGCCCAAGATTAATCTTGCAATTTGGAAAAGTGATCATGAGGAAATAAGCAAGATAAATAAGTAATGCGAATGTCTAACTATATATAAATAATCAATCCGTAATCAATAACTTATTTTTGGGTGATTACGGAGGTTCTAAAGGTTTTCCTTTCTTCTGTTGATCTCATCTCTTATGGAGGCAGCCTTAATGTAATCTTCGTGTTCTAAAACATCGTTTAATAAAGTTTCCAATTCCAAAACAGACATCGTTTTAAGATCATCGGTTCCTTCATCATTGTGCGACACTACCACTTTTTTCTTTTTATCATCTTCGTCCATTAATATTCCGGCACTTTCCAGGATATTATCATAAGTATAAATGGAACATCCGAATCTAACCGCCAGTGCTACAGCATCTGAAGTACGCGAATCAATTTCTACTGTGTCCTTATCAGAGGAACAAATTAACTTAGAATAAAAAATTCCTTCCTGCAAGTCATTAATAATTATTTCATGTAGATCTATGTTAAATGCCATCATGAAATTTTTCATCAGGTCGTGAGTGAGGGGGCGACTAGGTTGCATTCGTTCAAGAGCAACAGCAATGGCCTGAGCTTCGAATCCGCCAATTACAATCGGCAATCTTCTTAGTCCATTCACCTCACCCAAAACAACCGCATAAGAATGCGTTTGAGTAATACTATGAGAAAGCGCTACAATTTCCAATTCAATTTTCTTCATATAAACTCAATCCGCTCAACCGCGGAATATTTAGTGAACAATAAATTTAAGATAAAAGTATTTTTAAATGGTTCTTTTTTTTAATAAAAATGAAATAAGTATTGCTATTAATTGGCTTTAAGCTTTTTTACTGCTTCGGTAATTTTTGGAACTACTTCAAAAGCGTCTCCAACAATTCCATAGTCGGCTGCTTTAAAAAACGGAGCTTCAGGATCATTATTGATCACAACGATAATCTTACTTCTGTTTACACCGGCCAGATGCTGAATAGCTCCGGAAATCCCGACAGCAAAATATAAATTTGGCGCGATAGTAAGCCCTGTCTGCCCTACATGTTCGTGATGAGGTCTCCAGTCGCTATCACTTACGGGTCGGCTGCATGCTGTTGCAGCACCCAGTGCTTTTGCAAGATCAGTTATGATTGCCCAGTTTTCAGGCCCTTTTAATCCCCGGCCGCCACTTACTACAATCTCAGCTTCCGATAATGGAATTTCTCCCACCACTTTATTGACCGATTTGACTTTTACTTTGGCGCTGGCAAATTTTATATTCAACTCAGCAACTTCAGCACTTCCTTCACTTTCCGTTATTTTATAGGCATTGGCATTTAGAGAAATAATTTTAATATCTGTTTTGATAGAAATGTTGGCAAATGCTTTTCCACTGAATACACTTTTTTTCACAACAAATCCGTTTGATATATCAGGCAACTCCACAGCACCGGATACTAACCCTGCATTTAATAGCACTGATACTCTTGGCGCAATTGCCTTGCCGTTAAAATTGTTAGAAAAAATGATCACTTTAGCGTCTATAATTTTTGCCGCCTCAGCAATTATCTGAGTAAATACCTCATCGTCAAAATTATTCAGCTTTTCATCTTTTAAGGTATGAATTTTTTTCAAGCCATATTTTCCTAAAGCTGTCAGATCATCATTTACCGTTCCCAATATAATTCCTTCGGCAGTAGTATTTAGCGCCTCCGCCAACTTTGCACCGTAACATGCGGCTTCAAACGAATTCTTCTTTATATGGCCATCTCCCTGATCTAAAAGTATTAAGACACTCATTTTGAAAATTAAAAATTAGCAATTAAAATTACGAATTAATAGACTACGTTATTCTCCTTCGTTCTCTTTTCGGGACATAGGGAGTTATATCACTTTTGCTTCTTCATGCAGTAATCTTACCAATTCTTCCGGTTGATCTGCAGGAACTAATTTAACACCCGCTTTTGCCGGCGGCAATTCAAATGAAACTACTTCAGTAAAAGTAGCGGCCTCCACAG
>JBDTIC010000188.1:0-3593 GCA_039936595.1 Ginsengibacter sp.
CGTTTGCCGGTGAAGAAATTACAGGGGCAAAGCTGGATTTCTCTACGAATTCCAGGTGGGCCATCCTTAACAAAATGCAATCCGATATGGAGTTTGCATCAAAATGGCTTCCTGAAAAGCCACCTACAGGGGAACCTTCAAAATATGCCGCTTTACATCTTTTGGCTAAAATTTATACAGAAAACCAACAATTTGATAAGGCCATAGAGGCTACCACAACAATTATTAGTGGCCCGTATTCTTTGATGAAACAACGGTTTGGCGCCTGGGCAGGCGACGCGAAACGAAATGTACTGTGGGATCTTCACCGGCCTGAAAACAAAGCGCTTTCAGAAAATAGAGAAGCTATCTTTATCATAATTGACCGGGCTGAGGCTCCTACTGGAGCAAAGAGCGCGGGATCATATACTATGCGGGCATTCACTCCCTCCTGGTGGCACAATAGAGTGAAAGACAGCAAAGGTTTACATGGAACAAAAGATAAATTCGCAAATGGAACCAACACTGCTGAATATGACACATTAGGTAGAGGTAACCCCGATCATGTATCAACACCCTGGCTTCGATATACTATATGGGAAGATGGTACTTATGGGTGGTATAATACTCCTGATCTAAGAAGAGTTGACGCTAACTGGGTTGACAATAAAGATTTGATCTACAATGAACCGACGTCTGTAGATTTTGGCAAACCATTAGATCCCAGGAATTTTTCAGATTTGTCTGATACCATTGAGCTAATGTTCCCGTTCCCTCATTACAAAACCTGGATGCCACATGAAAAAGGCTACCAGGGCCATCCGATGGGTGGGAACGGCGATTATTATGTGTATCGGTTAGCGGAAACTTATCTGATAAGGGCAGAAGCTTACTTTTGGAAAGGTCAACTTGGGCTTGCTGCGGACGATATAAATACGGTACGACAGCGCTCTCATGCGTTGCCAATTACTGCCGGAGAGGTAACTCTTGATTACATTTTTGCAGAACGTGCCCGCGAATTATACTTGGAAGAAATGCGCCACACTGAACTGGTAAGGGTAGCTTACATGATGGCAAAAATGAATAAAGATGGCTACAGTCTGGCTACTTTCAGTACTAAGAACTGGTTTTATGACAGGGTGATGGCTCTTAATCAATTTTACCAGGTGGGTCAAATAGGATCAAGTGTATTTACTATTAAACCATTTAATGTTCTCTGGCCGATAGATGCCAAAATTATTACTGCGAATACTAAAGGGGTTATCAATCAAAATCAAGGGTATGAAGGCGCAGGAAATAATGTGCCGGCCATTGAAACTCCAATAGAATAGGCGCAGTATATCAGGCATTGTAAAAAGTAAGATTTACAACGAAGCAGTTATGGAATATTGTTGTCGTTCAGGCAACCATTAGGGTATATGATAAATTCTAAACCAGGTGGTGAATCAGAAATACTTTTTTGTGATTGAAAATTTGGAAGTCATACAACTATTTTTAGAGATCATTCTTTTGTGACTGATATTCTAATTTCTGACTCACTCATATTACATAGAATTTTAAATATGGAAAAAAGAGTTATTCAATTTAATATGTGCAGATACATCAAAACCGTATCATGGGGCTTTATTATCATTTTTCTTTCGGTCAGCCTCCTGTCTTTTGGAGAAATAAAGAAGGTTACCGGTCAAAAGGAAGATGTTTTTACAAACATTCACTCTTCCGAAGACATGAACTGGCTGGTGGGAATTGCACGACGTGTGGTAACTCCCACAACCGGTGTGTGGTTAGCAGGCGATGATTCGAAACGTATTCCTAAAGGAAAAATTACTGATTTATGGGTAAAGGTTTTGGCTCTTAAAAGTAAGAATGGTAAACGAGTAGTTATGGTTACCACAGACAACCAGGGTATGTCCAGAACAATCTATGAAAGTCTTTACAAAAAGGTAAATGAGCGCTTTCAACTGGATCGTTCTGAATTTATGCTTACGTTTTCGCATAATCATTCGGGGCCCCGTCTTCGGGGCGACCTGGTAGATTACTATCCCAGTGAAGATGCCGCGGATAAATTGGTGGATGAATATTCAGACTGGATGCAAGAGCAAATTGTAGATGCAATGGATGAAGCATTAAAAAACTTGCAGCCTGCACAAATTTCCAAAGGCGAGGGAGTTTGCACCTTTGCGGTCAACAGGCGGGATAATGTTGAATTAGAAGTGCCGGCTTTACTGGCGGCAGGGAAGCCTCTTAAGGGAGTTACAGATCATTACGTTCCTGTCTTATCCGTGAAGAATACAAAAGGAGATCTTATAGCAATACTTTTTGGTTATGCCTGCCATCCCACAACTTTATACGGTAATTTATGGGACGGAGATTATCCGGGACACGCCCAGATTAATTTGGAAAATCGGTATCCCGGAGTTACAGCTATGTTTTTTAATTCCTGTGGTGGTGATCAGAATCCAATACCACGCTTTACGTTAGAACTAACTGAGAAATACGGTAAAATGCTATCGGATGCGGTAGAAAATGTGATCGCTAAACCAATGCAGACCATATCATCAGGTCTTAAAACATCCTTCAAATTTGTTGAACTTGATTATGAAGAAGTCGTAACAAAAGAGAAGTTACTTCCAATAACCACAGGTGACAATGACATGCGCGCCCGTTGGGCAAGACGCATGTTGTACATGATTGATAAGGGTGTTCAATTCCCAACCTCCTATAATTATTATCCTGTACAAGCCTGGCAACTGGGTAAAGAGTTGCTTTTGATTGGAACCGGGGGTGAAACTGTAGTAGATTATTCGCTTCGTTTCAAGCGCGAGTTTGGTGAAGGTTCTACCTGGGTTTTAGGGTACACCAATATTATGATAGCCTACATTCCTTCACGGCGCGTATGGGAAGAGGGAGGCTATGAAGGTGGCCCACGTATTGATGAATATGGCCATCCTGCATGGAGATGGGCAGGAAATGTGGAAGACCGGGTTTCCAAAGGTGTTCATCGTGTAGTGAGAAAAGTTCGCAAATAAGGAAAACGATGATCTTCAGCTATCATGCATCAAAATGAAAAAATGAGGTAACAACGATAAAATTTTTAGTTCTTTTATCCCTTATTTTTTTCTATTTATATTCATTATAAACCTATAAATAATAAACATGTGGAAAAAAAATCTTTGTAGCTTAGTGTTTATCAAAGCAACACCTTGGTGCCTGATTATCATTTTTCTTTCGGTCAGCCTTTTCACATTTGGAAAAATAAATGAAACCGGTGAAAATACAAATGGGAAAATTCATGAAAGGATATTACCTGCCGAAGATGCGAACTGGCTTGTAGGCATCTCTCGCCGTGTGATCACTCCCACTACTGATGTTTGGCTGGCGGGCTATGGTGTTAAGCGTCCTATAGAGGGGAAGCTTCATGATATCTGGGTAAAGGTCTTAGCGCTTAAAAGTCAGAATGGAAAACGTGCCGTAATGGTTACTACAGACCACCAGGGCATGTCCAGAACGATCTATGAAAGCCTTTATAAAAAAGTAAATGAACGCTTTCAACTCGATCGTTCTGAATTTATGCTTACGTTTTCTCATAATCATTCGGGGCCCCGTCTTCGGGG
>JBDTIC010000189.1:0-7511 GCA_039936595.1 Ginsengibacter sp.
CAACAAAACCCGTTACAAACACAATAGCGCCGATACCACTTACACGACCACGAAGACGATGGATAAATTCATTGATATATCCCAATATAAAAAGGCTGATAATGCCTACAAAAGAAAGATGAAGATAACCAATAACTACCGGTCTGAACCCGAAAGCAAAGTGGCTGAGAAAGGGCATAGTAGAAAGCATTTGCAATACAATCTTTAAAATAAATGCTACCGATGCCAATATCCAAAGCCATTTTGTGGACCAACTGAAATGTATTGTTTTACTATTTTTTACAACGGAAAGAATCCTGAAAAAATAGATAAGAACGAGCAGTTGTAGTATGGCGGAAATATTTGCTATCCAATGGAGCGACAAAGGAAGGCGCATCCATAAAATCGACAAGAAATAAGTGGGTATTACCGTTATTGCCATTATCATAAATAACCGCCTGCTCAATAATCCAATCCGGAACAATCCCAAACGGTGCATGTAAGAAAAGAATACTCCAAAGCATACAAATAGAAACCAGCCATTGTATTGAAAGTGCATGAAGAAATAAACCGCTGAAAAATAAAGATCCTGGATCATAATACGATTTACCATCAAATAAGCCAGCATAAACGCGCCTAATGAAGAAAATGCCCAAAGCACTAATGCAGCTTTGTGCCATGCCCGGGAAAACCCGGCATCATGTACTTTGTTCAAATCTCTCCAATAAAAGAAGATAAAAAAATAGGAAATGAGGATCGTAATAGTTGAAAAAGTAATAGACCAGAAGGCGTACCCCTGGATAATAAAGGAAGCGAACATAGCATAAGATGCTACGACGTCAGCCATTAAAATCCAATGATACTTCTTATAATTGGTTTCCACCTTGTTTCTAATCAGGTAACGTACCATTAGGGTCATTAGCGCCACAGCCACCCAACCTACAAAGGCAAAGTGAGAGTGTCCGTGCATTAAATACTTTTGGTTTACTGCGGGTAAAGAAAAATTAATTTTGTACCGCATAACAACTCCCGCGAGTGCCACCACACAAAAATTAATGAGTGCAATTTGAATCCATTGTTTTGTTCTGAATGTATTTTGTTGCATTTGTAATTCAAATTAAATTTAACATATAAAGAGCGTTCAAGTTATTGAAAACATCTGTAATAAAAAGAATTCTTCCAGCTAAGGTGCAAAATGAACACTTTTTATTTTTGATAGAAATGATTCCAATCATAACAATTGTAGACCTTTATGACCATCCTCATAAAATTTCGTATTTTGCCGCGGTAATATTGCAAAGTTAAAATCAAAAATTTACCATTTATGAAAAAAACAATCCTCATTGGTTCTTTCGCGTTTTTCTTATCTCTTTTCTTTGCTGCATGTGGAGGTTCCGGAGATAAGGATAGTGCTACTTCTACTGAACCAGCTTCAACGGAAGCGGCTGCTAACAATGAAAATCCGTCTTATGACCCTAATCGCGGTGAAGGTAAATTTCACGATGTGAAATTGAGTGATAAACTGGATGTAGCTATGGCGGAGAAAGGCCAAAAGATTTCCGAGTTAAAATGCGAATCATGTCATAAAATGACTGATGAAAGATTAGTTGGACCCGGATGGCATGGTGTTACAACCCGCCATAAACCAGAATGGATCATGAACTTTATGACCAATACTGATGCAATGATTGATAAAGATCCAAAAGCTCAGGCCATGCTGGAAATATGTATGGTGCGTATGCCTAGTCAGAATTTGTCTGATGATGAGGCCAGGGAAATTCTTGAATACATGAGAAAAAATGACGGTGTAAAATAATTTCACTCTTTAGTCATGTAGCAAAGCCCGGGCATCGTGCCTGGGCTTGTTGCTATGAATACGTTCTACCCCGGCAATAGACATCATTATGAATGCTATGCGGATATTTTTGTTTTACTTTTGTCTGCTATGTCAATAGATATTTCCAATCTCAGTAAGCTTTACGGAACACAGCGGGCTATTAATGACATTTCGTTTTCTATTGGAAATAATGAAATTGTGGGATTTCTGGGCCCTAATGGTGCCGGTAAATCCACAACCATGAAAATAATCACGGGATTTATTCACCCTGACTCGGGTAGTGTCAAAGTGAATGGAATTGACGTGGCTAACCACCCACTTGAAGCAAAAGAAAGTATTGGCTATCTACCTGAGGGAAACCCGCTTTATTATGAAATGTATGTAAGAGAGTACCTGGAATTCATTGCTGGTATTCACAAAATAAAATCCTCAAGAAGAAGAATTGAGGAAATAATTGATGTAACCGGCCTTCGTATAGAAAGCAATAAAAAAGCCGGTCAATTAAGTAAGGGCTATAAACAAAGAGTAGGATTAGCTGCTGCGCTCCTTCATGATCCGAAAGTCGTTATATTAGATGAACCTACTACAGGACTTGATCCTAACCAGATCATTGAGATAAGAAAATTAATTAAAGATCTTGGTAAAAACAAGACAGTACTTTTCTCATCTCATATTTTACAGGAAGTAGAAAATATCTGCGATAGAGTAATCATTATTAATAAAGGTAACATCGTAGCTGACGATACCTTATTAAACCTGCAATCGGTCAACAAAGGTGCTCACATTGTAATTGTCCAATTCGGTAAAGAGATTAATTCAATGCCGATATTAAGTTGGGAGGGGGTAGAGAAAATTGAGCAAATTTCGAGTCGGTATCACATTCAAACACCAGACCCTGATAGAATAAGAAAAATGTTATTAGAATATAGTTTAGAAAATAATCTGGATATACTTTCTTTGCAAAGTAAAAGCACGAGTTTGGAAGAGGTTTTTAGGAATTTGACCCATTAGAAATGAAAGTTTATTGATCGGTCAGATAAAAAATAAATTTGTAAAAAAGTTAGTTTATTCCTGTATTAAAAAATAAAGAAAAGATAGTTTAGTTAGTTGACGAAATACCTGAAGAAAAGTTAGGCAAAATAATATCGTTAATGGAAGAATTAAAGAGACTGGTTAAGGAAAAGATTTCTAAGAGATTCAAGGCGATTTACGAAGCATTGGGAAAGTAAA
Organism: Ginsengibacter sp.; assembly: GCA_039936595.1. Taxonomy (GTDB): domain Bacteria; phylum Bacteroidota; class Bacteroidia; order Chitinophagales; family Chitinophagaceae; genus Ginsengibacter. The sequence goes on from JBDTIC010000189.1 coordinate 3,047, forward strand.
TCATAAAATCTTGTTTGCTGATTCTTTTGTGTTAGCCCTGGCTTCAATCAAGAAAGCAATAGTATTTCATCAGATCACCATGAATTTGATGAAATTGAAAAAGCAAAAATTTTATCATCCATTTGGATACGTTAATTCTGTTTTCAATTTAAATATAAAAATCAATCAATAAACAACAATGAGTTACATCGCAAACATCCATGCCCGCCAGATCTTAGACAGCCGTGGCAACCCAACAGTAGAAGTTGATATCCTCACGGAAAATGAATATCTCGGAAGAGCCGCTGTGCCGTCCGGCGCAAGTACAGGCATACACGAAGCGGTAGAACTTCGTGATAATAATAAGAAGGTCTATGATGGAAAAGGAGTTCTTAAAGCGGTCAATAATGTAAACACGATTATAGCTGATCAATTAATAGGTTGGGATGTAGCTGATCAAACTGGTATTGATGCAAAGATGATTGCTTTAGACAATACAGAAAATAAAAGCAAGTTGGGGGCAAATGCGATGCTTGCGGTGAGCCTTGCTGTTGCAAAGGCCGCTGCATTGGAGGCTAACCTGCCGCTTTATCGGTACGTTGGCGGAACCAATGCAAAAATCATTCCTATACCCATGATGAATATATTGAATGGAGGCTCTCATGCGGATAATAAGATAGACTTCCAGGAATTTATGGTAATGCCGATAGGCGCTACTTCATTTAGCGAAGCGCTGCGTTGGGGTGTAGAAATTTTTCATTCGCTAAAATCAGTTTTAAAAAAGAAGGGATATAGTACTAATGTAGGTGATGAAGGGGGTTTTGCCCCTAATATTCAAAGCAATGAAGAAGCAATTGAAACTGTTTTAGCTGCTATCGAAAAAGCAGGTTATAAAGCAGGCAAACAGGTGGCTATAGCTATGGACCCTGCCGTGAGCGAGATGTATGTTGCGGACAAAAAGGTTTATCATTTTCATAAATCAGATGGTAAAAAATTAAGCGCAGAGAAAATGGTTGATTTTTGGGATAGTTGGGTTAAACAATATCCCATTATTTCTATAGAAGATGGAATGGCAGAAGACGATTGGAAAGGGTGGAAACTGATGACTGAAAGGTTGGGCCGGAAGATTCAATTAGTGGGCGATGATTTGTTTGTAACCAATGTAAAAAGATTGCAGAAGGGAATAGACGAGCACGTAGCAAATGCATTACTGGTAAAAGTAAACCAGATAGGTACACTGACTGAAACCATCAACGCAGTTTCTATGGCTCAGATGAATGGTTATAACACTATAATGAGTCATCGCAGTGGAGAAACAGAAGATACAACTATTGCTGATCTGGCGGTTGCATTAAATTGCGGACAGATTAAAACTGGTTCAGCCAGTCGTACTGATCGTATTGCTAAATACAATCAATTATTACGTATTGAAGAAATTTTAGGTGAAAGTGCTGTTTTTCCAAATGGAAAAATTAAATTTGGTAAAAGTTAGGTGCTGATTTAAATTACGGGTAATTCTGTGTATTTTAATTTCTAATTAACCCAAGTGCAATTTGAAAAAGGTTTTATATATATTTAGGAGCAAATATCTTATTACAGGCATCGCTTTTGCTGCCTGGATGACGTTCTTTGATAGGAATGATATTCCGCTTCAGATGAGAAGAATGGGGGAGTTGAGGAAATTGAAACAAGGTGAAAAAAATATGACATCTCAAATAATCGACGCTAAAAAGGAATTAGAATCGTTAAAAAATGATCCCGGTACATTAGAAAAGTATGCGCGCGAAAGGTTCCTGATGAAAAAAGATAATGAGGATTTATATTTGGTTAGTTTTGATTCGTCAGGAATAAGATGATTATTTACACAATATTTCTAATTAGAATCCGTTTTAAAGAAGGAATATTATTTTTCTTTAATCTACAATATTTTTTATGATCAACTTTACAACGGAAGAATTGGTTAAATATCTATACAATGAATCATCTCAGAAGCAAGCTGGAAAAATCAAATTGGCAGTTCAGTCAGATTGGAATCTACGGGATTGCTATGAAAAATTGCTAAGTACTAAAAGCGATTTATCTGAGTTGACGTTTTCTCCGCGTCAACAATCTGTAAATAGAATATTAGAATACGCTTCAAAAAAACATATTCATGTATCATAGAATTAAAGTATGTAAATCTTTAAAGTAAGTTTATCCCGCGCAGTGAGCGGGATTTTTTATGACTAAAAAAGAAAGATATCAATTTGTAATCAATTATTTTGTATTAAACAGTCCTGATCCTAAAACAGAGCTTATTTATGATAATACGTATCAGTTATTGGTATCTGTTATCCTATCCGCACAATGCACTGATAAAAGAGTAAATCAAACAACTCCTGCAATTTTTAGTCGCTATCCAGACTTGGCCGCTTTAAGCCATGTATCGCAGGAATCACTTTTCCCGCTTCTAAAAAGTATATCTTATCCTAATAACAAAACCAAACACCTTATTGGAATGGCAAAAATGGTGATGGAAGACTTTGATGGTACCATCCCGATGACAGTTGATGAATTGATAAAATTACCAGGAGTTGGAAGAAAAACTGCTAATGTAATTACTTCAGTCATTGACAAGCAACCCAATATGGCTGTAGATACCCACGTTTTCAGAGTCTCTAATCGGATTGGGTTGGTTAAGGCAAAAACACCGCTCGCCGTTGAAAAGCAATTAGTAAAAAACTTACCTTCGGATCTTATACATATTGCTCATCATTGGTTGATTTTACATGGGAGATATATTTGTGTAGCAAGAAAACCAAAATGTAATATCTGCGGTCTCAGGCCGGTTTGTAAATACTATAAAACTGTCGTAGAGCCTGCAAACAAATCGAATGGATGATTATCTTACAATACTGATGTTGTTTACCAGTTGCTTAGTCTTATCCCAATATTATAGGGTTCAAAATTTAATTCATTTTTGAAAATCGATTTAGGGCTGTAAGAACCGTATAATTTTACGGGACCTAAACCCAACTCACCCACATAAGAAAATTTCCATTTTTCCAAATCATAATCCCCTCTGTTTTTTTCTTTTCCTCTCGAATCACTTTTTTGTTTATTACGGCTGCTATATAGATATCCCATACTGACACCGGCGCTTAGACTGATTCCTTGATCAGCATATCCCGGGCTGGTTCTGAAATTGAGCATTAGGGGAACAGTTATATAATCAGCAGCCAGCTTATTTTTGGAAAAACTCACAGAGTCACGGAAAATAAAAGGATGTGAAATATTTTGTGAATGATTATAGGGATTCATACCACCTTCGTTAAAGCTGATATTATTTTTAAAACGATAATTATTTAGCTCAAGTCCCAGCCCATATTTTAAATTTACATAATGTTGTATAAGGTTAAGCCTCTGCATAAAAAACCAGATGTTAACATTTACAGATTTTATAGTTCTTAATTTTAAATCATTAGCGCTTATATCAGGTGAGCCGGCCTTGTTTATTGCATCGCCAGCGGCAATGGCAGAAGTATAATTGGTTTTGTCCGTCCAGTTTGAAAGCCCAATATCAAATATAAATGTTGAAGTACTTATGTTAGAATGCGAATCGTATGCCCGCGGGTTGCCAACCGTAACTTTTATATGATTTTCCTTGTTTGATTCTCCTTTTTTTAAAATAATCATTCCACCAATTCTGATGGTATCGTTATTCCTTTCCACCTTTACGGAATCTGTTTGAGCAAACGATATAACACTTGTAGAAATCAGGACTAAAACTAAGATTGTCTTTTTCATTTTATTATTTATATGATTAAAATAGGAATTAATTTTCTGGAGCTAATTGTTCTTCGCCTGTAGCAAATAAACGGTTTATAGGATTATTCCTTTCGACTACACGCTTTATCTTTTTAATAAACCCTCCAACCTTCGACTTTCTGAATTCTTCTGCTGATATATTATAAAAAACATAATTCTGGCCATCATTAATTGCGTTATTGTAAACAGTTTTAGCGGTGGAGTTATTATAAGCTTCTGAATTAATTTCATTTTGCTGTTTTGCTACCGTAGCGTTTTGAAGTTTTTTAACCATTCTAGTCAAGTTTGTCGGTAATTCTTCTATTGTCTCATTTGAATTTACTAACTGAAGGTTGTTGTCTGGCTGTATTTTAATAGGGGTTAATTTCACTATCTGATTCCCGCTTTTTTGATTTTTAATTTTTAATCTTCTAATTGAAATTAATTCCTGTTTAGTTTCCGCCTTATTGAAATCATTTTCATGATTTTTTGAATACGCAATTTGGTTCAGGTCAGAAACGCTATCAATTTTTTTATCCTGGAGCGTCAAGAGCGAATTTTTCTTTTCTATTGATTTTTCTTTTGCAGATTCTTTAATAATACTTTTCGACAAGCCTTCCGAGCGCAAATTGATATTGCTTTGCTTGAAATAAGAAAATGATAACCATATTCCAAAGCCAATCAAAACTGCTGCAACAAT
>JBDTIC010000190.1:0-10320 GCA_039936595.1 Ginsengibacter sp.
ATTAAAAGCACCCCTTTTGATTTTTATATAAGAGACAAAGATGAACATGCGTGGGTTGGTATCGAAAACAAGCAAGTTGTTGCTGCACAGGTGCGCAGTATGCAACGCATCCATACGGTTACGGCTAGCACCACTGACATGGATGTCTTATTGAGCAAAGGATTTCATAGTGCCTACGAAATTTCCAGGATACCAATGGATAAATTTATTGAGGGAATGGCTGGTAATCTTTCCACTGAAACCTCCATGCTGTATCATCAAAAAGCCAGTAGTATTACAGCAAGCGCTACATTATTATATCATCATATTCGTGAACTTGGAGCCGGAGTAAATCCAGCAATAGGATTTACGGATCGAGATGGAGATGGTGTGCCTGACAAGGTGGACCCACTAAAACTTATTCCCGAATGGGAAGAATTGTTTGGTTCCCTTGATATTTGCCAATGCCGGGATTGTTTATCAGTTTACAGCCCTGCCGCTTACTTTGTGGATTTGCTGAATATCAAAAATGGGTTCATAAAAAACAATAATGTTTACGCACAACTTTTTAAACGCCGAATAGACTTAAGACATATCAAGCTTTCCTGTGAAAATACAAATACACTCATACCCTATATTGATCTCGTAAATGAAATCCTGGAGACCTATATAGCAAATGGAAAGCTTGAAAAAGAAACAACTATTGATACCAGTGATTTCACTGCTGCTGAATTATCAGCCAATGCTCAACATCCAACTGCTTCCACTCCCCACAATCCACTGCAGGTATTTGAAGACGCTTATGAATTACTTAAAAAAGCAAACTATCCCGCTGGCCTGCCATTTGATTTGCCTTTAGAAACTGCCCGGGTGTTTTTAAAAGAAATGGGAAGCAGCCGCTATGAAGTAACCAAAACATTTCAGAAAGATGATAAGCCGGAAACCATTTCAAGTATTGAAGCGGAGCACCTGGCAATATCAGATAAGGAATTTGAAATGTTGACAGGAGTTCATTTTGATGGTTCTGCCTCCAATTTTGTTGATCCGGAATCTCTTTATTTTGGGTACACAGATGCGGATTTAAAGCCCTTATTAAGCAATGGTGATAAAGGTACTGCTGTTGCAATCATGCAAAAAAAATTAATGCAACTGGGTGTTACGCCAAAATTTGATGTTGACGGGATATTTGGCCCTCTCACAGAAAGCGCATTAAAAAATTTCCAGACTGCAAATGCGTTGCCTCCCACCGGAAAAACGGACCCGGATGTATGGCCTGTTTTATTTCCGGAGAATAGACTTGCCGGGGAATACCTGGCTTATGTAAATACTTTTTTGGACCGGACAACTATTAATTATGAGGACCTGATAGACTTACTTAAAACACAATTTTTAAATGCTGATCAATCTATCATCCTCGGCCTGGTAATTCCAGCCACAGTAAAAGCGGCAGATATTCCTTCATGGGAAAGTGCAAATGCCTGCAATTTGAATTACACCAGGTTAATGCATAAAGATGGTTCTGTTCTCAGTAACGAAACGTTAACTGCTTTTGCAAAATTCATTCGGTTGCAAAAAAAATTAAGTATCCCGATCAGAGAACTGGATATTATTTTAAGCGGGTTAAATGTAACGGTCATCAACAGTAATTTACTTGGACAGATGCCTGTATTAATCTCCCTGGCCGACAGTCTTTCTCTGCCTTTTAAATCACTAATGGTATTTTGGTCAAATATTAATACCTGGGGTGAAAAGTCCTTGTACGAAAATTTATTTTTGAATAAGGCTGCATTAAAGAATGATGATATTTTTTTGCTTGACGCTACACAGAAACAATTATTAAAAACTTCGGAGGCCGTGGCTGATCATATACCCGCTCTTTTGGCGGCTTTTAAGATAAAAGAAGCTGATCTGAATTTAATATTCGAAGCAGCCAAAATAGATGGCACTACTGATAAGTTAACAATCGAAGCGATTTCGAACATCTACCGGTATGTTTTGTTGGCAAAAGCATTAAAACTATCTGTAACAGACCTGGTAACTCTGCTTCAACTCTCGGGAATTTCTCCATGGGGAAACGTCTTTTCTGTTTTCTCCTTTATGACATTGGCAGAGAAGTGCAGGCAATCCGGCCTAAAGTTCCCACAATTAGCCTATATCTATTTACACACAACAGATGGGAATAGTAATTATTTGTCTGCTAAAAATGTTGTGCTTCAAATTGCCCAAAACCTGCGCCAGGGATTATTAAAAATTATTGATGAAACCGCCATTAAAGATGATACTGTAAACGAAGAATTTTTAAAAATCCATTTAGGGGCCATCTTTAATGAACAGCAGACTGGGGAGATTCTGGCAATGCTCAAAGGTAATACGTTATACGAAGTTGCCCTGCCCGCCCCTCACATTACTAATTTTGATGCATTTATCCTTCCATTAAATACCATTAATAAAGATCTCATCTCCAGGCTGAAGTATGATGGAACCAAAAATAAAGAAAAACTTATCTTCCAGGGGGCCATGACCGATCCTGAAAAGACGATTCTTCAGAACTTAAGCATCGATGGTAATTACGTGAAGGCGATCAATGCGTTATGGGAACAGCCCAGAAAAACATTAGGGTATTTATTGTCAGGCTTCCTGAAGGCGGCTGACATTGATAAGTTGATCAATAAACACATTGATGATTCAGATAAATTCAAGGAAATATATAATGAATTATTTCTTTTCATTCAAGATTCGCTAAATGATACCCTGGTCAAACAACAATTGGGCAATGCGCTTAAAACAGATGCAACGGTGGTTGATGCACTCTTAGATATTTCCCACTCTTTCTGGAGTGATAAACTAATAAACACGATTTTGTCTTTATCGCAAACAGGGCTTTGGGGAACTTATTTTGATAACGTCAATAAAATTCAGATTGAAAAAGTTGATGCAGAGATCAGGAAAAATTGGGCATTGAAGTCGGAAGACATATCAAAGATTACCGGAGATAATTTTAAAGTTGTGTGGACAGGAAAAATAGAAGTACCAAAAACAGAGCTATTTACATTCGTTGTTAAAAAAGACAGCGACTCACTCGTTGATCTCAGCATCAATGGCCAATCTTTAACGTGGACTCAAACAGCAAATGAGTGGACTTCCGAAAGCATCGCTTTAAAAACAGGCATCTTGCATGATATCACCCTTACCTATTCGGAAGCTATCAACGATGCAAAGGTTGCTTTATTTTGGACAAGCCAAACCATTCCGCTGACTTTGGTGCCCACGGAAAACCTTTATCCTTCAAAGCCACTTGAAGATTTTGACGCGGTTTTTACATTGCTTCAAAAAATCATTCTGATTATTGATACTTTAAAATTGACACCTGGTGAAATCGTTTATTTTTCTAACAATAAGGCTGATTTTTCCGGATTTGATCTTAGCCTTTTGCCCTCCGAAAAACCAAATCCATACCTGCCGGATGCATTTGATCAGTTCCTTAGGTTGATTGATTACAAAACACTACGCGATTTATTGCCGATAGGTGAAAATTTGCTCACGGATATTTTCAAGACAGCCGGTATCGCATTCCGGTTTGGTGAATCTGTAAAGGCACAGACTCCAACTACTAATATTGATCAACAGAAAAAACTGCTTTTTGAACAAGTTACCAAAATCATCGTACAGATAACCGGATGGGACGCGCTTGAATTACAAGCCTTAATTGGCGATGAAATTGTGCTATTAGTAAAAGCTTATGCATTAAAAGGCGGATATTTTGAAGTGCAGCCCGGGGATTTTAGAAATGAGATCTTACTGTTGCAACTCTTGAAATGTTTGGAACTTGCGGATAGAATCGGAGTATCTGTGGTGAAAATCGGAGAATGGGCCAGCAGCCCTATTAACTTCGTTCAGGTGGAGGATATCAAGCGAACGTTACGTGCGAAGTATGAGGAAAGCGATTGGGCTGATGTGTCCAAATCAGTAAATAATAAGTTACGGGTTAAGCAGCGCGATGCCCTGGTAGCGTATATACTCACACTGCCAGCCCTTAAAGCAGCAAATGTAAAAGATACCAATGGTTTGTATAGCTACTTTTTGATTGATGTGGAAATGGATGCCTGTATGTTGACATCAAGAATTAAGCAGGCCATTTCATCTGTACAATTATTTTTTCAAAGGTGCTTAATGAACCTTGAACAAAATGTGCTGCCTGCGGAAATTAACGTTGAGGAATGGCAATGGGCGAAACTTTACCGGGTTTGGGAGGCCAATCGTAGGGTGTTCCTCTATCCTGAAAATTGGATAGAGCCCGAACTGCGCGATAACAAAACACCCTTCTTCAAAGACCTGGAAAGCGAGCTATTGCAAAACGAGGTGAACAACGACAATGTGGAAAAGGTATTGATGAACTACCTGGAAAAGCTGGATGACGTGGCCAAGCTGGATATATGCGGCATGTATGAAGATAACGAAGCAAAAGAGGTGCATGTTTTCGGTAGAACACTTAATACGGCTTCTATCTACTATTACCGGAAGTTAGATCAAACAATCAATGCCTGGACTGCATGGGAAAAAGTGAATTTGGATATACAGGGGAAAGAAGAAGGAGATGACAATGGGGTACATCTGATACCAGTTGTTTGGAATAGAAGATTGTATGTTTTTTGGCCTTCTTTTGAAGAGGTAGATGACCCAGATAAAACTGACGGGCTCTATTCTCGTGGCGTCGAGGCACTTGAAAATGAAGCATTTAAAGAAATCAGGACTGCTCTGCAGATAGACAAAAAAAGAATGTGGAAAATTAAGCTTCAGTGGAGCGAATACAGAAGTAAAAAATGGATTCCCAAAAAAAGCAGTAAGGCTTTCATCCTATCAAAATCAATTTTTGACTTTCAATACAGAGGCTTTTCTAAAATCTCTGGCACCTCTATCATGTATCTACCAAAACAAAGGGAGCATTATTTCGAAGTGAATAAAAATGATTCTAATTTAATCATAAATATTTACCGAAAACTGAACAAAATTAATGATATTGATTTTGTTCAAGATGGATACAAACAACCCGTAAAAATAGAATCATATGAAGATCAAAATCCATCAAAATTTTCAGGAAGTATAGGGAAAGTGATCTTTACGGGCTGTCATAATAATTCATTGGTCATTGCCGCCGAAGGAATTCCATATACTGACGAACTCATTCCGGATAACGTGACAAATTTTTATCAAAGTTATAAGTCCATCAGCGATAATGAATTAAGCTATCTCGGTTTCTCCGGATCTGGTCATAATTGGTTTTTACTTTTAAATAATAGCAATGGGTCATTTCAAACTCTAAAATCAAGTATTGAATCAACGGAAATATATTACAATTTTTTTTACGAAGACAAAGCCAGAAATTATTTTGTTACTGCGGACAGGTATTTGCAAATTTCTGATTTTAAACAACATAATAAATCAAGTTTTCAGATTGTTCAAACTGCAAAAAGTATAACTGAATACAAAGGGGTAATTGATAGCCGTACTGCATTGGATGCTTTGGTTGTGAACGTAGCAGACCCGGCAAGAAACGTAATACCTATAAACCGCTCTATTTCTATCGCACCTAAGCTATCAAAATCTGCTTTGGGGCATGCAGTGACCGCTTACAAAGATTTCAATACAGTCAGATTCACCTTCCATTCTCATTATCATGGCTATGTTTGCGAATTTATGAAAGCCCTGAATAAAGGAGGGGTAGATGAATTATTATCAACCCAGAATCAAAGCTACATGGATTTTATGATGGGTGTAATATTTCCTGGAAATGGATTTGATGTAGTCTATCAGCCTGATGCAAACAATGTATCTACTCCCCACCCTTTCACCCATGTGGAATTTGAACAGGACTCGGCTTACGGAGATTACAACTGGGAATTATTTTTTCATATCCCCATGCTGATTGCAAACCGGCTGAGCAAGAACCAACGCTTTGAAGAAGCCAACCGATGGTACCAGTTTGTTTTTAATCCTACCAGTAATCTGTCAGGCACCACAGATGCCCGCTTTTGGAATGTAATACCCTTGATGAATACTCCTAAGCAGACCATCCAGGAATTGATGAATAAATTGCATTCAAGCAATTCTGCCGAACGAAGCGATATAGAAAATGCTATCAAGGCCTGGCGAAATAATCCTTTTAATCCTCACCTGGTTGCACGTATGAGATTGATCGCCTACAAGAAAAATACGATCATGAAGTACCTGGACAATCTCATTGTCTGGGGCGACCAGTTATTCACCCGCGATACTATCGAAAGCATCAATGAAGCAACCCAACTATATATTATGGCGGCGGAAATATTGGGCAGATATCCGCGAAAAATTCCGTCAAGGGGCGAACCGACATCAAAATCATTTGAAGAACTCGAACCAACACTGAATTCATTTTCAAATGCTATGGTAAAAATAGAGACCTTGTTTCCTTTTTTCAATGTGGGCCCGGTAAACAATTTTGGCGTTTTGCCCTTAACTATATCCAACATCACTTCCACCCTGTATTTTTGTACACCGGATAATGATAAATTATTAGGTTATTGGGACCTGGTGGCTGACAGGCTTTTCAAAATAAGGCATTGCCAAAATATAGAAGGAGTGGAAAGGCAGTTAGCGCTTTTTGAGCCACGGATAGACCCTGCCTTGTTAGTGCGGGCTACAGCCAATGGAATTGATATAAATAGTATTTTAAACGAAATCAATGCGCCATTACCCCACTATCGTTTCAGCTACATAATTGAGAAAGCCCTGCAAATGTGCGGGTATCTGACCAGCATGGGTGCCAGTTATCTTTCCGCACTGGAAAAACAGGACGCAGAGGAATTGTCGATGCTGAAGGCCACCCAGGAAACTGCGATGCTTAGCCAGATAAAAGAGATTAAGCAATTACAGATTCAGGAAGCCACCAAAAGCCGGGAAGGATTAGAGAAAACAAGAGAAGTAACTCAGACTAGATTCGATTATTATTCGAGGCTAATGAGTGCAGGGTTAATTGCAAATGAAAAAGAGCATTTAGATCAACTTAGGCTCGCCAAAGATAGGCAGGTGGATGCCGCGGAGGTGGAGATTCTGGCAAATCTATTTCAACTTATTCCTAATCTTTCCATATCAGTGAGTATTCCTGGCCCTGGGGGATCAATCGGTACTTCCTATGGCGGCTCTAACATTGGATCTGCAATGAGTGAATGGGGAAGGTATATCAATTTTCTGGCAGCTGGTCATACTTATGAAGCCAACAATGCTTCTATTACCGGAAGCAATGAACGAAGAGCGAATGAATGGGCATTTCAAAAGGCAATGGCTGGTAAAGAATTGCAACAAATTGATAAACAGATATTGGCTTCACAAATCCGCGAAGACATCAGCACAAAAGAATTGAATAACCAGGAGCTGCTTATTGAAAATGCCCAAAGAACAGAAGATTTTTTACGAAATAAATTTACCAAACAGGAGCTTTATGGCTGGATGGTAGGTGAAATGGCTACCACTTATTTCCCTTATTATCAACTGGTGTATGCTTTGGCCAAAACAGCGGAGAGACTTTACCGGTTTGAGCTTGGAATTAGCAATTCTAATTTCATCACGTTTGGTTACTGGGATAGTTTTAGAAAAGGATTAATGGCAGGGGAAAAACTACAGTTAGCCCTCAAACAATTGGAGAAATCCTATCTCGATCTCAACAAACGCGAGTATGAAATAACAAAAAACATTTCTCTGCTTCAGATCAATCCAATGGCATTACTTACACTAAAGGAAACCGGGGCCTGCATTTTGGAATTGCCGGAGTACCTGTTTGATATGGATTATCCCGGCCAATACATGAGAAGGATTAAAAGTGTCACTATTTCCATTCCTTGCGTGGCAGGCCCATACACTTCCATCAATTGCACGCTAACGCTTTTGAAGAGTAAATTGAGAATGAAAAATATTCTACAGGGAGGGAAATATGAAGAACAGTTAGAGGAGGATCCTCGTTTTGAGACAAGGTTGAGCGCCTGCAACGCCATTGCCACCAGCCATGCCCAAAATGACAGTGGTATGTTTGAACTGAATTTCAGGGATGAAAGACTATTGCCTTTTGAAGGCGCAGGAGCAATCAGCCGTTGGCAAATAAGGCTTCCAAAAGAAACCAACCAATTTGATACGGATACCATATCAGATCTCATTTTGCAGATCAAATACACTGCAAGTGAAGGAGGCAAAATTCTTGCTGATCTGGCAATTAAAGTCGCACAGGATAACATAAAAAATGGAAACCGATTATTTAGTTTAAAAAACGAATTTTCAAACGAATGGCACAGCTTTTTAAACCCGATACACGCAAATGATGACCAGGTGTTGGATTTGCAGTTGATCGAAAATCGATTTTCTTTTTTGCTCAAGGGTACCAATTTTGATATCAATAACGTAGTCTTATTTGCAGATTCTAACTTAGCGGCAATGCCATTATTATCATTGACCTCCCCGAGTAACAATACCAATAATTACAAATTCAACAAAGTGGCCTGTAAATATGGTGCATTACTTATTGGTAATTCTTCCGCCTCGTGGAACGGTGAAAAAACAGGCGTATGGAAACTCATTAATCCAAAGGCTAATGCAATCAAGTTAAATAAGGATAATTGTGATGATATTTTGGCAATGGTGAGCTATGGATTTTGAGGATGCGGTTTCTCACAGCTCAATCAATTCCGTCGCGGAGTAATTCGCGATTAAAATGTGATTTCCTCGTTCATAAATTTATAGTTGCTGTTAGCTGAAAAATAAAACAACATGAAAATTAAAATTTTGCCCATTATTCGTCATTGTTTTCCAGGTTGCATTTACAACACTTTTGACGGCATGGCCTGGTAAATGGGCTTTACCAAAAGCAGGTTAAATTAAAATTCCTGTTATTTGAAGAAAGTCCATTTTTTACCACTAAAACCTGCAAATAAATTTCAATTTTGTAAAGGATATGAAATATATTTTTCAAAAAAATCAATTATAGAAACAATTGAAATAGAACCATATTGTGAAAATAGATGATAAAGACACATTGACTAGCAGCCTGAATAGCAGGTAAAAGATGATCATTTAATTAAAGCCGATGATGTGCGCTTCGCAGAATTTTTTTTATAAAAATAATGGAATAGCAGCTTTTTTGAGTGCGCGATTAAAAGGTGCTTTTAAAAATGATTAACTAAAAAGAGGCTATTTGCCTGCTCAGGCTACCGTGCAATCACCCTAAACTGATTTTATAAACAATTGGTTGCTTTTCAACTTTGTAAAAAACTTCCCTGTGAAAAATTATTTTTTTAAAACAAAACATGTAATCATGAAACTATTATTCCTTTTTGCTTTGCTTTTAAATTATTTTGCAGGGCAGGCGCAGTCTAATATTTCAGGAACAATTGAGGATAGCCTTGACAGAAAGATTAATAATGTAAACGTGCTTCTGTTGAGAGCAACCGATTCCGGCCTTGTAAAAGGTATGCTTACGGACGCCAACGGACATTTTTTATTTGAGCGAGTTCAAATTGGAAGCTATTTTATAAAGTCAACCCATACGGGCCTAAATCCTTACAATTCAGAAATCTTTTCTATCTCAGCAGGTAACAGTAAAGATGTTGGCTTCATCCACCTTTATGAAAAAGAGATGCAACTGGAGGAGGTAAAAGTAGCAGTAAAGAAGCCGCTGCTGGAACAAAAAATTGACCGGCTTGTCATTAATGTTGAAAACAGCATTACCTCCGCAGGCAGCACAGCGCTTGAGATTTTAGAAAGGTCTCCAGGTGTAATTGTTGATCATCAGAATAACCTCATTTCTATGATGGGTAAAGATGGAGTGATGTTGATGATCAACGGAAAGATAAGCCATATCCCAGTGGCTTCTGTAGTAGAAATGTTATCGGGCATGAGTTCGGCTAATATAGAAAAAATAGAGTTGATCACCACTCCTCCTGCCAGCTTTGATGCAGCCGGAAATGCAGGGTACATTAATATTGTATTGAAAGAAAATAATAATGTTGGCACTAACGGATCCTATAACTTAACCGCAGGGTATGGCGAAGGATTGGTGGATGGTGCAGGTATCAACTTTAATCATCGCAAAGACAAATTGAATATTTATGGGGACATTTCTTATTCACGAATAAAAGGTCCTTTCGTGGTTGAGGGCGATAGCAAAATAAGAAATGACGGGGATGTTTTTGAAAAATATTCTAATTTAAACCGGACCGATACAAACACACAAATAAATACCAGGTTGGGTGTCGATTACCAGCTCAGTAAACGAACCGTTGCCGGAATACTGTTTACAGGCTATAAAAAGCATTTTACACA
>JBDTIC010000191.1:0-8760 GCA_039936595.1 Ginsengibacter sp.
CTTGTGTACTGCAATGCCACGTATATCAGCGTTTGAAGGCTGCTCGCCTGATGCTGAAGGGTAGGCAGCTAGATTGTTGTAGTAATGCAACAGCCAGATAAATGATAACCGCCCGTTGTCAAGCGGACACAGAATCCGGCTTATAAGTTTGCAGTAAATGAATTGAAGGGCGGCCATTTTTGGTTGCCCTTTTTTAATGTTATGATCGGCTTATTCATTTCATGATTTCTCTTTTTTTTAAAAATGGACTTTTAACTATCTGACAACTTTAAGAAATGTTTCTCTAAATATTTAGCAGTAAACAGTTCTTTGTACATAATATTGAATCCATCTAAAACCCAAATGTCATGATGAAAACATTTCTTGTTACCTTATTTATGTGTTGTACTTTTTATGGATTTTCTCAAAAGAGAATTAATCCGAATGCTGACAGGGAGAATTTTTTCAGAATAGGAGCTAAGGCAGGAGTCAATATTAATAAGATAACAGGCCAATCTTATAAACAGGGATTCAACTATAATTATTTGCTCGGCGGATTTATGCAATTTAATTTTTCAAAAACTTTTGGTCTCCAACCCGAGGTAAACTTTGTGCAATCTTCTTCAGAGTTTACTAATAACGCATCTGATGTATATGATGATCTTTTCAGAGAGGGCAGCCAGCGCAAGGCCAGGCTAAATTATCTTAAAGTTCCCCTGCTCTTAAATATCAACGTAGGCTCCAGCAAAAGAGTAAAGCTCCAGTTAGGTCCTCAAATTGGAGGGTTGCTTAATCAAAGTATTGACGAATTAAGAAATGATCGTGATATCTTTAAGAAAAGCGATTGGTCTGCTGTTGGCGGCCTTTGGATACAACTTCCTCTTATAAATATTGGTGGCCGGTATGAAGTGGGACTTTCTAATTTAAATGATATAGACAATACTGAGAAATGGAAGAGCCAGGCCTTCACTATTTTTGCTGGTATCACATTTTAGTGAGTTTATTTTTTTAATAAGTTGTTTACCCGTTTTTATAACGGGTTTTTTTGTACATTCATTTTGCCAAAAAAAACTTCATGAATCAAATAGCTCTTGAAAATTTATTTCTGATAGATATTGAAACCGTGTCAGAAAAAGAACATTTTCATTTTTTGGATGATTCGTGGAAGAAATTGTGGTCAGAAAAAATACAGAAAAGCCTGCCACCAGAAACTACCGCTGAAGAGTATTATCCAATGCGTGCTGCTATTCTAGCAGAGTTTGCAAAAGTGGTTTGTATCAGTTTTGGGTATTTTAAAAAGGAGAATAGAAATGCTGAAACCGGTTACCAATTGCGTATTAAATCTTTCTGTTCTCAAGATGAAAAAGAAATTTTGGGCCGCTTTGTTGACACTCTCCAACAACTGCATGTTCAAAATCATCAATGGATCTTTACGGGTCACAATATCAAAGAGTTCGATGTGCCTTTTTTATGTAGGAGAATGCTGGTAAATGGAATATCCTTACCATCGTACATTGACTTCCAAAATATGAAACCATGGGATACACCTATATTAGATACACTTCATCTATGGCGGTTTGGCGACTACAAACATTATACTTCTTTAAAGCTATTAGCAGCAGTCCTGGGAGTTCCATCACCCAAAGATGATATAGATGGCAGTCAGGTGGGCAATGTTTATTGGAAAGACAAGGATCTGGCACGAATTGCCGTTTATTGCCAGAAAGACGTTTTGACAGTCGCCAATGTAATATTACGATTTAAAGGGATGCCCTTGTTGACCGAAGAACAAGTAGTCTTTGTAGATCAATAATAGTTCAATCGTTTAAATCTTATACCTTTCTAAATTAAAAAATGCAGTTTTCTTATACTTTATAAAAGTTGAATTAATGAGTTTTGCAGACTAATTAACGGATAGTAATATATCTGGCCGTAGAGCCGAATTTTTAAAAAAAATCTAATGAAATTTTAATCCTGTAAAATATCAGGTATTCTTAAAACCAGTTTGGGTAACAGGATTGATTAAAAAAGTAGCAAACACTTACGCATATTATCTTATTGTTCGCAGTAGAAAGAAATAATGATAACAGCACTAGAATTAAAAATATAATAACCATTCTGATGCTTAACTATGAGAATAAACACTTAAATACTTGCAATTCAATGCTAAGATTTAAGAAATGAAGTTAATATTCAACGTGATAATAAGAATGCATACCGCAATACCAGTTTCAGTTTTATCGATTGCCATAGCTCATTGTTAATTATCTTACTTAAGTGCAGGCGAATGCATCACGACAATTTCACGTTATTAACCGTTAAGAATGCGGTATAGGAACTATTCTTGACGACCTAATTCGATTGCTACGAAAAAAAGGAAGATTATCCAGCTCAAAAAAAGATGCCATTAATTGGCCTCGTGGCTCTGGAATTGAGGACGGAGACTCTCTTCTACCTCGGTTTTGAATTTACTGTATTGTCCTGGGGTGAGAATTACTTTTAGCCTGGCATCTCTTTGATTAAGAATTTTTTCAAATACAGTATAATCGGCTCGGCTGCCCCTTGCTTTAGAATCCACAAACATTTTATTTTGTGCTTCATAAAATTCTGTAAACGCACTGTCTATCCTGTTTAACTGAGAGGCATCCAATTTTAAGGGCTCTGCAATTTTATCTACAGATATTTTTACTCTTTGCTGTACTGTGTGACCTTGACTGTCCTGTGTATGGCCCGTTATTGCAAATAAAATTAGTAAAAAAAATAAAGTAAAGGTTTTTGCTTTCATCTTTTTATAAGTAGGCTTCGAAAGGGCAAAGGTATAAATCATAATGTTAGCACTTTTAAAAATTAAAAATATAAAAAAGGATTGATTTTCACAACCCTTTTAAAGAATATATAAAAAGCATATTTTAATTATTGCCGCCGCCGCCTTGCCTGCGTTGTGGACGCAGTGTGGCTTCTACCTCTCCTTTAAATTTGGTGTATTGATCCGGGGTAAAGATGGTTTTTAATTTAGAGTCCCTGTCGGCAGCCAGCTTCTGAATCGCACTACGATCGGGTCGCGCACCAGAAGTTCTGGCATCCTGAAACATTTTTGTTTGCGCATTGTAAAAATCCGTAAAAGCTTCGCTGGTGCTGGTTACCTGCGAATCATTGAGTCCCAGTGGAGAAGTAACTTTATCCATGGTCGCTTTTACTCTTTCAGGGACGGTTTGACGTTGCATTCCCTGGGCAAAGGCACCGGTTGTTGCTATTAAAATAAAAGCAATCAACATACTGATTCTTGTTTTCATTGATTTTTAATTTTTTTTAATGTTTATAATAAAGAAAAGCCGTTTAATTTATTTATTATTCTGATCAGACTTGCTTTTTCCGCTTCTACCTATCATCCGTATTACCACCTTATTAATTGTTGAATCAAATTTTTGAAGTTGGTTTGAGGTACAGATATCTCTTATATTTTTAAAATAGCCAAACATTTGAAGGTCCAGCCTTTTTTGCTTTTGCGCTATAGAATCTGCGTCTGCCGTAATGAGTGAATCTGAAGTATTACTTGTATAAAGCAGATCATATAAGTCTTTTTTTGCTTTCCTGAGTTCACCAAATAAAGGCTTCACGATTACTTTTTGATCTTGTCTCAAAAGTTGATAACGGTCTAATTGATCTTTCGAGAATCCAACGTCATTTTGTAATGAATTGTACATACTGCCACCACCCTGCTCATGTTTGTATTCTCTTTTTAAGGAAGTCTTGCTGGAAAAAACAAAGAATAATAGCATCCCTATATTAGTTATCAAGAGAAAAATAATAATAGTTACAAGTGACTTGGTTTTAGTCATAGTTATTATGGGTTTGTGTTTACAAATTCATATAACGTAGAAGATATCTGGGTATATTCATCTACGGTAGCGAGTTCATTACTTTGTAAATTAGAAGCTTTTTGTGAACCAGTTGAAGAAAAAATAACAAGAGCATTTATTAATATTACCAGGCAAATACAAGCAAAGGCAACTATAGGTCTCGCAACAAAGGAGGATATTTTATCCCAAGCCCCTCTGTCTCTTAGCATACGCGCCTCCAGCCTCGTAAAAAAGAAGGGATCTGGTGATGCCTGATCAATGCCATCCAGACTACGCATAGTATCTTCAACTTTTTTATTGAGTTTTTCCTGCATGACTTCTTATTTTTTATATTTTACAATTACCTTATATTTAAGATCCAGTGTTAATCATTACTCTAATAAGACGATGTTTTGTATAAATCCCTTCTATCAATTCTATTCTTTTAAAGAAAGAGGGTATAATAGTTTATAAGAATTTTTTGGAGGTTTTTTTTTGCTCTCTGAAGCAAAGCGTCCACTGCAGACTCGCTAATTTTCATCACTTCGGCAATTTCCATATAGCTTAGGACTTCAATTTTGTTAAGTACAAAAGCGGTCTTCTGATTAGGCGGTAATTTTTCTATGGCCTTAAAAAGTACGCTTGCATTTTCCTTATTTTCCATGCTGATACCGGGATGAAAAAAATCAGGAGGTTCTATTATAAGATCATGCTTCCCATATAAACTTTGAACGAAGGCAAACCTCTTTTTTCTCTTTTTCTTCCTGAGATGATCTAAAGACTTTGATACTGTAATTCTGTATAGCCATGTTGAAAACTTAGATTCTTCTTTGAAAGTGGAAATAGATTCATATACCTGAATAAATACTTCCTGGGCTATATCCTCAGCATCTTCAACGTTTTGCAAAAAACCTATAGCAGTATTATATACCAGTCCCTGCCAGGTTTCTACAATAGTTTTATATGCTCCCCTGTCTTTTTTTTTGAGCAGGGCGATTAAATCCCTTTCGTCCAAAGTGAAATTGTTTATATGCTAAAAAGAAGGACCTCTTGGTCCTCTGCTACCGCCAAAGGGAAGGCCACCAGGCCCTCCGGAACGATTATATTCTCCACCTCTTTCATTGCTATTGACCGCTTTTCCTTTTCCAAAGGTCCTTAATTTGTAGGTAAATGTCAGCATAAAATATTGTTTCAAAACATCGTTGATCTGGTCTTGAACATACGATTCAGTTACATTACGGGTGATACTTTTATTTTGGTTTAGAAGATCAAATACAGATAATTTTAGTTCTCCCTTTTGATCTTTTAAAAATTTTTGACCTATAGCCATATTCCACAACCAATAATCTTGATTAAATCCATCTGTTAATCCTTTATAAGATTCATTAGAAAGATCATTTTGTAGAAACATTCCCTTCTTGGTCAATAAGTTTGCATTGATACCAATAGATTGAGTAAAATAGTTATTGTTCAATTTTGGCTGTAGCGTGTTTTTTACGTTGTTGATATTTGCTGAGTAGGAAAGATTGAAATCAATGTACTCACTTATATTGCTGGATAATACGGCGCCCAAATTGTAATTATATGAATTAGATATATTTTCAACATTATTGATTAAGCCTGGTTGCTTAACATAGCCTACACCTGCATTCCAGTTGAGGTTAGATTTGATAAAATGTAAGGGCAGACCAAAAGTAAAAAATGACCTGGCATTAATATACCCATTCATGTTCACAGGTTTTGAAAGTTGTGAACCTTTGAAAAGCGTGACCGTATTAGTAAGCAAGGAATCTTTTGTAGCGGTATAGGTAGCATTAGTCACATAGTTATTTACATTCTGTAAAAAAAGATTTGCAAAAAAGCTCTGGCTTTTTGCGGTATTAGTAAAAGTATAACGGGTGATGAGATAATTGGAATATTGCTGCTGTAGATTGGGATTACCAGTAGTATAAAAAAACTGGTTTGAGTTATTAATTACATTCTGCAACTGGGTAACAGATGGTGGACTTACCGATCCCCGGTAGATTACTCTCAACGAACTTTTTGAAGAAAGTTTAAATCTGGTAAAGACATTTGCCAGAAAATTGCTATAGGAATTATCAATTTGTGAAGCCTTAGGAAATACCTGGCTGCTCTTTAACTCGCTGTACTGATATGAAACTCCAGCTGAAATCATATTATTCCTGTCCCCGTGCCTGAAAGTAATACCCGTATTTTGAGTATTATAGGTATTATTAAATTTATTGCTCAGGCTGGTATCGAGTATAGAATATTTTGAAGAACCATTATCAAAATTCGAAGTCTCCTGGTCTGCCTTGCTGGTTTGAAAGGAAGGGCTGTAGTTGACCTGCATTTGTGTTTTTGGGGTAATTGGTTCAGTATATTCCAGGCTAATCCTATATTGGTTACTATAGCTTTTTTGATCAGAAAGTTGATTTACTGTGTCTTTTTGAACTATTGATTTACTGTAACTATTATCAGCGTTTAAGTAATTCTGTCCGTTCCTGTTAGAATAAGACTGGTTGATACCGAGTGAAATACCTCTGCCTTTTTTTGTAAAAGCATGACGAAATAAAACCTGGTTATTTAAACTATTTCCTTTTGTGTTGCTATTAAGGTCATTCTCTGTTTTGCTTAAAATAGCTTGTTTTGCTTCATCCAGGTAGTTAATTCCATTTACAAAATTTACAGAACTATTTTTTTGAAAATTGAGATTGGAAGTTACCAGTATCGTATTGTTTGAATCGATCTTATAGTTAAGGCGCAAATTAACTCTGTTGTTGTAATTTTCGTTGTGTGAGATAGTATTCTCATCATAATACTGGGAGGAATCTGCTGTAATAAAATTCTGCTGGTTGATGCTTTGGTTATTGTTGGTATTGCTATTATTGAAAAAATAGCTCCCGGTTACATCAATTTTTTTCCCCCATGCATCACTGTAATTTACTCCAAAAGCATTGGTATTAGCAATACCATTTTGAGGGCCTACCGTAAAATTGCCGGCACCACCACCATAACCGCCACCACCTCTTCTTCCACCACCACCACGATTGCCGGCACTGCTAACCCCAAGCAAATCCTGCGAAGAAAAATTTTGTTGGTTCACATTATTTACCAGCCCTACGAGGGAAATCCTTCTCGCATTATTAAAAAAGCTTACATTTCCACCGGTACTATATCTGCCATCCGTGCCGTATCCTCCATAAATACGCCCGAAGTTCCCTGTTCGCATATCTTTTTTAGTAACAATATTGATTGATTTTGTAGTATTTCCATCATCAAAGCCAGTCAGTTGTGCCTGGTCACTTAACTTATCAAACACCTGGATTTTATCAATCACTTCTGCGGGTAAATTTCTTAAAGTAGCTGTTGCATCATCACCAAAAAAATCTCTTCCATCAACGGTTACTTTTTTTACACTTTCCCCTTGTGCAGTCACAGTTCCGGACTTATCTACAGTAACTCCCGGCATCTTCTTAATAAGATCTTCGCTCGTAGCATCAGGATTTACCTTATACATACTCGCAGCGTATTCTAAAGTGTCATTTTTTTGTCTCACCGCAGCTACCCCACTTACCACTACCGTAGATAAAGTTTCGGCACTTTTCCCAATTTCCATATTTCCAAGGTTCACGCTTTTCCCCGCAATAGTTACTTTTCTTTGTAAAGCAGCGTAGCCAATTGAGGTTATTGATACATTATAACTGCCATTAAGGACATTATTAAAGATAAAATTACCTTTTGAATCACTTACAGTAAGATAAGGAGAAGAAGAAGAGTCAACAAGCTGAATCTTAACTGTTGCATTACTAACCGGAGAACCGCTTGAAGCATCTGTTACAGTACCGCTGACAGATTGGGCATTCATACTAAATGTACTTGCTATGCCAAAAATGAAACAAAATAATTTATTCATAAAGTTGATTAATTACTCCTTTGGACGATCTTAATACAAAAAACCTGCGATAAGTGTAAATTAGCATTAAGTTTTTTTTTTCGTTAACGGCAACTAAAAGTCATTTCAATTATATTGCATACCTAAAAAAATAATAAATTATGGATTATAATAAGATTGTCTCTGTCAGCGGTTTACCCGGATTATTTGAATTGGTATCTTCAAAATCGGATGGTGCTGTGGTTCGTTCCATAGAAGATAATAGCACTCGTTTCATAAGTACCCGACAACACAACCTTTCCCAGTTGGAAAGTATAGAAGTGTTCACTACAAAAGACAACACGAATCTTGCAGATGTTTTTGAAGCAATGAAGAAAAGTAAAGAAAAGCTCCCAGAGGATAAATCTGATAGTAAAACATTGAAATCTTACTTTGAAAAGGTATACGCCGAAATGGATTTTGAGAGAGTATATGCGAGCGATATGAAAAAAATGGTAAAATGGTACCATATTATTACAAAAAATAAAATAGAGGTTAAAGTAAAAACAGATGAAGAAAAGGAAGCTGCTGCGGATCTCAAGTCTAAACCTGCTCACATTGAGAATGCTCACGTAAAAGACATGAAACCGCAGCAAATGAACCCAAAAAAAATTGAGAGTCGCGGAGTAAAATGACATGATACACGGAGGACCAACAAAGAATCTGAGTCGTTAATATTATTCTTTAATACCTGATACCTAATTATGAATGCTATAGCAGATATAAAAAAATCGCCACGGGAATATTTACCAGAAAATCTCATGGTGTCTGATTGGGCAAGCATAGAGCCCTATTTCAAAGAACTTTTAGAGAGAGAGATACTTTCTAAAAACGACATGGAGAAATGGCTGAAAGATATGAGTGAGCTGGAGGCCATGCTGAATGAAGAATTTTGCTGGAGACAAATTAGGGTGACTTGTGACACCACGGATAAAAAGCTGGAAGAAGATTTTAATTCTTACTGTATGGAAATCCATCCTAAGATTCAACCTTATGCTTTTGAGTTGA
>JBDTIC010000192.1:0-3463 GCA_039936595.1 Ginsengibacter sp.
TATTCATTATGGGAAAAAGAAATTTTGAAAATACTTAACAGGCTTCATCTGAATAAATAAAATCCGATTTAATCATAGCATGAAGATCTAAACCGATATGAATAAAAATAATTTTAGCAGGCGGCAATTCATTACTTCAGCAGCAGTGAGCTCGCTTGGATTATTATTGGTAAATCCTGCTTCGTCTTTTACAAATGTGATTGATCAATTAAGCGGTTTTCAAAAATCTGGTTTACTTTTCTATATAGACTCAAAGGGTAAGAAAAGGCGGGTATCTACTTTAGCAGAATGGCAAATAAAAAAGAAACAAATACTTGATGGAACGCAACAGGCAATGGGGCCACTACCAGGCTTTTCAGGTTTGCCAGGTATGGATATACAAACCATTGATGAACAAAAAGAAGAAAACTATTCCCGACTGAACATCAGTTTTACAGTTGCTCCAAATGAAAAGGTTTCGGCATACTTATACGTTCCTTTTCAAAAAGAAGATTTGAAGAAGCTTCCTGCCATGCTTGCCTTACATCCAACAGGCGACCTTGGGAAAAAAATTACAGACGGTCAGAGCCCCCTGGCCAATCGGGCTTATGCCAAAGAGTTGGCACAACGCGGATATGTTGTGATAGCGCCTGACTATCCCGGCTTTGGAGATATGAAAGATTATGATTTTACAACAGACCGCTATCAGTCCGGCACCATGAAAGCTATTTTTGACAACATGCGTTGTGTTGATTTGCTACAGGCAAGACCAGATGTGGATCCCAGCCGGATTGGAGTGATCGGACATTCTTTAGGAGGACATAATGCGATATTCACAGGTGCGTTTGACAAACGATTAAAAATAATCGTATCCAGTTGCGGGTGGACCTTATTGGATTATTACAATGCCGGGAAAGCAGTCACTGAAAAATATGGAGGCGCATTGGGGCCATGGGCGCAGGAACGATATATGCCTTGGCTACGGGATAAATACAATCTGGATGTAAAAAAAATACCTTTCGATTTTGATGAAGTAATAGCAGCGCTTGCTCCACGTGCATTTTTTTCAAATTCACCTTTGAATGATGGTAATTTCAATGTGGCGGGAGTAAGGAAAGGAATAGCTGAAATATCGGAGGTATATCGTTTTCTAGGCGCAAAAGATAAGTTGGAAGTTCGGTACCCCGAATCTCAACATGATTTTCCTGCGGAAGTACGTTTTGAGGCGTATAGTTTTATTGATAAAATTTTGAAATTGAACTCTTAAATTAAAAAACTCTTTTCTTTATTTCCTTATTAATTTTGTTACTTATGCCACAATCAAAAAAAAGTTTTTCCCGCCGTGAGTTTTTAGCTGGAGCTGGCTTGCTTGCTATTGGAACCTCTTTAAAATTGGACACAGTTGCTGAAGTTACCGGTATCAAAAAAGACCCCGTCATTGATATCCATCAGCACATTCATTATGCTGAACGTACCGACGAACAGTTGCTCGCACATCAAAAGGCAATGGGTATTACCACTACTTTTCTTTTGCCATCAGGGCGGCCTATCAATTTGCCATCTACTCACATGGGGGCTTCTAATGGTCTTGCCGTGGAAGCGGGTCCAAATGCGGAATGTTACCTGTTTGCCATCCAACATAAGAAAGATTACCGCTTTGGGGCCTGCACAGTTCCTGATATCAAGGATGGCATGTATGAACTTGAAAAATATTTAAAACTGGGCGCTGTCATTATTGGTGAATTAAAATTTGGAGTAGAATGTGACTCTTCGGATATGCAAAATATTTATCAACTGGCCCAGAAATATAACGTACCTGTGCTTATGCACTGGCAATATAAAATGTATAATTACGGCTACGAACGTTTTTATAAAATGTTAGAGAAGTATCCCAAAGTAAATTTCATTGGCCATGCACAAACATTTTGGGCTAATATTGACAAGAATCATACAGATCAATCCGTGCTTTATCCTAAAGGACCGGTTACCCAGGGCGGAATTACTGACCGGTATCTCAGCGATTATCCAAATATGTATGGAGATCTTTCTGCTGGCTCAGGCTTGAATGCACTTACTCGTGATGAAGAGCATGCAAAGTCATTTTTAGAGAGGCACCAGGACAAGTTAGTGTATGGAAGCGATTGTGATGACCCGACAGGATTGGCGTCGGATGGTTGTACCGGTGCCCTGGATATTGCAGAGGTGCGCAAATTGGTACCTTCCAAACAAATAGAACGCAAATTATTATATGAAAATGCAAAGAAATTATTTCGGCTTTAAATCAATTATAGAGATCGATGGGCCCATCACATTCAAACATTTTTTTTAATTTTATTCACCATTCATAACTAAAACCTAATAATTTATTAACATGAAAGAAAATCGCAGAAACTTTTTAAAACTAACAGGCCTGACAGGACTTGGTATGGCTGGTGGCGGTATATTGAAAACTTTTGGTGGTACGCCCATTCATCAAAAAGCCGAAGAGCCACGCGCTCAGAGGTTTAATATGTCGGGATATGCTGCGCCTAAGATAGATACTGTCAGGGTTGGCTTTATAGGTTTAGGACAGAGAGGACCTTCTCACTTAAACAATATGACAAAATTAGGCGGCGTCGAAATAAAAGCACTTTGTGATGTGAGGCCTGAATATGCTGAAAAGGCAAAAAAAGCTATCCAGGGAACGGGGCACAATCCTGAATTGTACTCTGGTGATAGTGAAGCCTGGAAAAAGTTATGCGACCGGAAAGATATTGATCTCGTATATATTGCCACACCCTGGGATATGCACACGCCAATGGCCGTCTATGCGATGGAGCAGGGAAAACATGTAGCTATAGAAGTACCCGCTGCTGTTACTGTAGAAGAATGTTGGCAATTAGTGGACACGTCTGAACGTACCAGGAAACATTGCATGATGCTTGAAAATTGCTGTTATGATTTTTTTGAATTGCTTACTTTGAATATGGCCCGACGGGGATTTTTTGGCGAGGTGTTGCATGGTGAGGGAGCTTATATCCATAATTTGTTAGGACTTAATTTTGATAAAAATGGATATTGGGAAATGTGGCGTTTGAAAGAAAATATCCGGAGAAATGGAAATTTATATCCTACCCATGGCTTAGGCCCTATATGCCAGGTCATGAATATAAACCGGGGAGATAAGATGAATTATCTGGAGTCTAATTCGGGTAAAGATTTTATGATGGCAGAAAAGGCAAAAGAATTGGCGGCTAAGGATGATTTTTTTAAGTCATATGCCGATCAAACTTATCGCGGCAACATGAATACCACTACGATTCACACACACAATGGCCGTACCATCATGTTACAGCATGATGTGACTTCACCTAATGAGTATTCCAGAATTCATAAGATATCCGGCACAAAAGAATCTGCTCTGAAATATCCACTTCCAGCCAAAATTACTAATGGAGGAGAAAAGTGGGTATCAGATCAGGAAATGAAAGCATTAGAAGAAAAA